>NZ_JBAURZ010000135.1:0-78417 GCF_049581445.1 Paraburkholderia sp.
CGTCAGCGCCGACAAAACGTCTGCGGACGCGCACGTGTCAGGCTCAGTGGCTGGCACGACTGCGGGCGCTATTGCCAGCGCTAGCAAAACGACTACGGACGAGCACGTGTCGGGCTCGGTGACGAACACAGCCGCCACGGCCCGCGCCGCTGCGGCTGCGGCTGCATCTACAGAAGCTCACGTGCAGAACGACGCTCCAACCGCCGCTCACGCGCCGGCTGTTCAGTAAGCGCAGGGGCCGATCATGTCCACCTCTTCCGCCTCGCGCCAGCCGCTGAGCTTCACGGCGCTCTACGCGGCCGCCGCCGACTGGGCCCGCACCGACGGTCTCACGTGGATTTACGTGATGAAAGCGCTGGCCGCTGCCTTCCTCGCGCTCGGCATTGCGATGAAACTCGACCTGCCGCAGCCGCGCACCGCGATGACCACCGTGTTCATCCTGATGACGCAGCAAAGCGGTCGCGTGCTCGCGAAAAGCTTTTACCGGATCAGCGGCACGCTTGTCGGTCTCGTCGTGATGCTGGTGTTGATCAGCCTGTTTTCGCAGCAACCGGAACTGTTCATCCTGTCGACTGCGATCTGGGTCGGCATCTGTACCGCAGGCTCGGCACGCAACCGCAACTTCCGCTCCTATGGCTTCGTGCTCGCGGGTTATACCGCAGCGCTGATTGGCATCCCCGCGTCGCAGAATCCCGACGCCGCATATATGTCAGCGCTCACGCGGGTGGCCGAGATTACGCTGGGCATCGTCTGCTCGGGTGCGGTCAGCGCACTGGTCTTCCCGCAGTACGTGGGCGAACAACTGCGCACCACAGTGCGGGCCCGCTTTAGCGCGTTCGTCGACTACGTGTCGGCATCGTTGTCAGGACAGGTCGACCGTGCACAAATCGAAGCGACCAACGCGCGCTTTGTCGCCGATATCGTCGGCTTTGAAAACACTCGCAGTGTCGCTGTTTTCGAGAGCCCGGAATCACGCATGCGTAGCGGCCGGTTGTCTCGTCTGAACAGCGAGTTCATGACGGCTTCGACGCGCTTTCACGCGCTGCATCAGTTGATGAACCGGCTCCATGACACCCACGCCGCCACCGTCATCGAAGCGCTGGAACCGTATTTCAAGGAGATCGCGCCGCTCCTGAACAAATCCGGGGAGCCCGTGCTGACCGCCGCCGATGCCGTGCACGCCGCCGCGCAACTCGAAGCCTACAAAGCAGCATTGCCGCAGCGGGTCCGCACAACGCGCGCCGTACTGGAAGCGCAGGCCGACACACCACTGCTCGACTTCGACACGGCCGCGGAACTGCTGTACCGCTTCGTCGACGATCTGCACGCCTACGCGGCCACCTATGCGTCGCTCGCTGTGGACACCCACGAGCGCGAGCGCTGGGTCGAACGCTACACGCCGAAGACCAACGCGCTCGCAGCGGGCATCGGCGGCTTGCGCGCCGCCTTCGTGGTGGTGCTGCTGAGCGCCGTGTGGATCGCCACCGCGTGGCCGAGCGGCGTGTCGCTGGTGCTGACCGGTGCGGCCGTCTGCGCGCTGGCTTCATCATCACCCTACCCCGCACGCATGGCGTTTCAGATGGCGGCCGGCACGGCACTGGCATCGATCGTCGGCGTGGTGCTGACGTTTGGCGTGTATCCGCATATCGACGGCTTCCCGCTGTTGTGTGCCGTGCTCGCACCGTGTCTCGCGCTGGGGGTGTTCATGACGACGCGGCCGAAACTGCTCGGCTACGGTTTTGGTTACTGCGTGTTTTTCTGCGCGCTGGCGGGCCCCGACAACCTGTTTCACTATGATCCGTCCGCCTTCATGAACGACGCAATTGCGATCGTGCTGTCGATGCTGGTGACGTCACTGGTGTGCGCAACCTTCGCGCCGCCCTCGATACCGTGGATGCGCAACCGTCTGTTGATCGATCTGCGCCGCCAGGTCGTGTCGACCTGCCAAGCACGTCTGACGCGACTGCGTTCGCGTTTCGAAAGCGGCACGCGCGATCTGATGTTCCAGATCAACGCGCTGGCTGAAAACGAGCCCGCGTTTCAGCGCGAGACGTTGCGCTGGATGTTTGCGGTGCTCGAAGTGGGTAACGCCACGCTTGATCTGCGTAGCGAGCTTGCGACGTTACCGCGCGACGCCCGCTATGCCGAAAAGATGCCGTGGCGGGTGGCCGAACGCAATGCGCGGCGCGCCATCGCCGCGCTGTTCGACCGGCCGAACGCGCGCCGGATGGATCAGGCGCTGGCCGCCACAACCGACGCGATCGCTGCCGTCCAGCAGGTGTTGCTGACATTTGCGCCACCGCGCGACGAGCGTCACCAGTTGCAACGCATTTTGAGTCACCTGCATTTCATTCGTACCGCGCTGCTCGATCCGCAATCGCCACTGGAACCATTGGTTGGCACGCGGACCGCGGCGCAAGAAGGAGTTCCTCATGCCACGTGAAGTTGCCGTCCTTGATGCTTATGTGCCGGCCATCGTGCTGTTATTCGTGGCCGGTGCGCTACTGACCTGGTTGCTTGACCGTGTGCTGGCCTATACAGGCCTGTATCGCGTTGTCTGGCATCCCAACCTGTTCCGGGCCAGCTTGCTCGTATGTGTGTGCGGCGTGCTCGGTCTCGCCGTTTATCGTTGATCAGAGCCGAATCATGACCATCCGAAATCTTGTGGGTTTTGTCGCGACAGCCGTTATTTTCGTCATCGCGATTTTGATTGGCCGTACCTTATGGGTTCACTACATGGATCAGCCATGGACCCGTGACGGGCGGGTGCGAGCCAACGTCATCAACATCGCGCCGGATGTCTCGGGCGCGGTGGTCGCGCTGCCGGTGCACGACAATGAAATGGTGAAAAAGGGCGACCTGCTGATGCAGATCGATCCGTCGCACTACCAGATCGCGGTCGAGCAGGCCGAGGCGGCGCTCGCCGCACGCAAGGCGGAATTACAGATGCGCCGTGACGACGCGAAACGGCGTGCTGACATGGATAGCCTGGTGGTATCGAAGGAAAGCATGGACAACGCGACGCATACGGCGTCGGCTGCGGAGGCTGCGTATCAGCAGGCACAGGCCGCGCTTGATGCAGCGAAGTTGAATCTGGAGCGCACTCGGGTTGTGTCGCCGGTGGATGGCTACGTGACCAATCTGGAGGTATTCCAGGGTGACTACGCGACGGCGGGCGCGGCGAAGCTTGCCATTGTGGATAGCCACTCGTTCTGGGTGTATGGGTATTTTGAAGAGACCAAGCTGCCGCATGTGAACATTGGCGACAAGGCGCAGATGCGGTTGATGAGCGGTGGCGTTCTGCAGGGGCACGTCGAGAGTATTTCACGCGGTATCTATGATCGGGATAATCCGCAGAGCCGGGAGTTGCTGGCTGATGTGAATCCTACTTTTAACTGGGTCAGGTTGGCGCAGCGTGTGCCGGTGAGGATTCGGATTGATCAGGTGCCGGCTGGGGTGGTTTTGTCTGCTGGGACTACTTGTACTGTTGTGGTTCAGCCGGGGTGAGGGTTTTTGCCTGCGGCGCTTGTTGTTTTTGGTGCTACTGGCGTTGGTCTTGTTTTCTTGTCGGCTTGATGTTAAGTGACTCTCTGTTGTCCGCTTGCTGGCGTTGGCCTTTCCTTGATTTCTTATTGGTTTATTAGCGTTGCCCCTATGCGGGGCAGCACTCACTTTCTTTGCGGCCGCAAAGAAAGTAAGCAAAGAAAGCGGCTCACACCGCCAGCTTGTAGGTGTCGCCCTCTGGCGTGAACCCGGCGTGGTCCGAGGCGAGACCGTCTCTCGCACTACACGCGTTAGCGACAAAGCATTCATCCACCCCACTACGCACTACGTGCGTCGCGGATGGGTTTGCGCAGGAACGCCGGGGATGGGTGGCACGTTCGTGCCATCGGCCCACAAAGAGGCGATTATCCTGCGTTTCGTATCTCCGGTTCGCAACGCAGGTAAATGCCGACCACTTCGCGCCATCCCGTCTTGGAAACGCGGAACGCCACGCGTCGCGTATCAGACTCGCTAAAGCCGGAAAATCTCCCGCCCGATGTGTTGCGAACTAGCCGCGAGACCGCGTCACGCGGTCTCGCCTGCGGGATGATTGATGAAATATTCAGGATTCCGACGGAGTTTTCAGAAGAGGTTTTGCCCGACGGCGGGGCGCGCAGCGCGACGCTGGAACGGATGAGCGCTTTGTCACTAACGCCGACGGTGCGAGAGACCGTCTCGTCTCGGACCACTCCGGGTTCGCACCAGAGGGCGACACCTACAAGCTGGCGGTGTGAGCCGCTTTCTTTGCTTACTTTCTTTGCGGCCGCAAAGAAAGTGAGTGCTGCCCCGCACAGGGGCAACGCCAATAAACCAATAAGAAATCAAGGAAAGGCCAACAACCCAAGCACCCAGAGCCCTTAACAATTCAAGAAACAGCCAACAGACAAGCAAAAGAACAAGACCAACAAACAAGCGCCGCAGGCAAAAAAACCTCAATTCAACCTGAACTTCCCCACCATAACCTTCAGAGCCCTGGCCTGATCATCCAGCGACCGAGCCGCCGCGGTAGCCTCCTCCACCAACGCCGCGTTCTGCTGAGTCCCAGCATCCATCTGCGTAACCGCCAAGTTAATCTCTTCGATTCCAGAACTCTGCTCAGCGGAAGCAGCCGAGATCTCCCCCATGATGTCAGTCACCCGCTTAACCGCCTTAACGATCTCATCCATCGTGTGGCCGGCGTCCTGCGCCAACGCAGATCCATTGCCCACGCGCTCCACCGACGCGCTAATCAGTGTCTTGATCTCCTTGGCCGCGCCCGCACTGCGCTGCGCCAGGTTGCGCACCTCTCCCGCCACCACCGAAAAGCCGCGTCCGTCCTCGCCCGCCCGCGCCGCTTCAACAGCTGCGTTCAGTGCCAGAATATTGGTCTGAAATGCAATGCCCTCGATCACGCCAATGATGTCGGCAATGCTCTTCGCGCTCTCATTGATCTGGTTCATCGTCGCCACCACGCGCCCTACAACTGCGCCGCCCTTTTCTGCGATCTCCGATGCATTGTTCGCCAGCGTGCTCGCCTGCTTCGCGTTGTCAGCGTTTTGCCGCACCGTCGAGGTCAACTGCTCCATGCTGCTCGCCGTGCGTTCAAGCGCCATTGCCTGCTGTTCCGTGCGCTGCGACAGATCCAGGTTGCCCGTCGAAATCTCCCCCGATGCAGTAGCAATGGCGTCCGCGCTGGCGGCAATGTCCGAGACTGTGGTCGACAATCCGCCTTGCATGTCGCGCAGCGCCGACAGCATGCTCGAATGATCATTGCGGGCGAGCGCAATCCGGTTCGACAGATCGCCTGATGCAATCCGGCTCGCAATCTCCTTCGCATACACCGGCTCGCCGCCGAGTTGCCGCGCGAGCCGCCGCACCACCCATTCACTGATGGCAAACGCCAGCACGATCAGTCCAATCGTCATCGCGGCCATCATCACGAAGGACGAGTGATAAATAAAGCGAGACGCCTCGATCGTGGCCTTCGCGGCCACCCCGCGCTGCTCGACGAGGCCATCAACCATCTTCTCCAGCTTCTCGGTCTCAACCAGCAACGACACGTCCTGCGTGCCGACCTGCCAGTTCATCTGCGACAGATCCAGCGGCTGCGCCTTAACAAGCGTCACGAAGTCACGCAGATGGCCGCTCCACGTCGCGACCGCGTCGGCGAATTTCTTCTGCTGCGCGGCTGCATCGGTATCGGTGGGATCGGCGTACTGTTGCAGCGTGGTCAGTTGCGTGGAAAGCCCTGCGAGCCCATTCTCGATATCCGCGCCAAGTTCGTCGCGCTCCTTGCCCGTGGTCGCGGTCAACATCATCTTCTGCGCACGGCTCGCGCGCAGTACGTAACCACGCGCTTCTTCGGCGGCGTGGCTTGCGACGTGACCCTGATCGTAGATCGACTGCGCCGAGCCATTCAGACGGCTGATCTGCGCCAACGAAAACACACCAATCACCAGCGTGCCAATCAGCAGCAAGGCGAACGCCAGTCGCAACGTCGCTTTCACGGACAAGCCCTTACTCCGGCCGGCCGGTTTTTGCGAGTGGGGCGCCCCCCCAGCCGGCTCGCCATTCGCCACAAAACCCACGCCCGACTGGTTGCCCAGCGAAACTGCTTTCATATCTTTGGTCCCCGCGCCACGTTTGTATACCTGCCTGAAAGGTAAATTCCCACTTTCCAGGTTATCTCAAGGGTCTACGGCATCTGCAGCGGCAATCTTTAATGCCAATACCAGCTGCCTTTCCCCGCGCTTCGCCAAGTAGGCCGCGCCTCTGCGACGGCTTTATACATGGCCAAAATTCCCAGAGGCGATGCGTCTACCCGGCTTGCAAACGGCCCAACTCCGAGGCAGCAGGGCAGCCCTCGACGCCCCGGCATCGCGCGAGCTCGCCCCATCGTGGTGCCGCGTACGGCGAAACAAATGTCCGAATCGCGACAAAACTTGTCCTAACATTTCGCGCAAGCCAACTTACAATTCATCAAATCGTAGAGAACGGCGGTGAATGCGTCCAAAAGCCGCAAATTGCCCAGATACAGAACTCCGCGCTTCGCTAACCCCCTTTTCAGCCTCCATAAATCGCATGGAAACCAGTCTCGATAAAAGCGCCCTCGCTGGCGCCGCCAGTCCTCCCGGCGCTCAAGCCGCGCCGCCACTCGCGGCCAAGGCACAGCGCACCGTGTATTCAATCCTCGGCGCGATCAGCTTCTCGCACCTGCTCAACGACATGATCCAGTCGCTGATCCTCGCCATTTACCCGATGCTGAAGGACAACTTTTCGTTGTCGTTCGGGCAAATTGGCCTGATCACGCTGACCTATCAGATCACTGCCTCGCTGCTGCAACCGCTCATCGGCACCTATACGGACAAGCATCCGAAACCGTATTCACTGCCGGTGGGCATGGGCTTTACGCTTACCGGTCTTGTGCTGATGTCGATCGCGCCGAGTTTCGGCGTGCTGCTGGTCGCCGCCGCGCTGGTTGGTTGCGGCTCTTCCGTGTTCCATCCGGAATCGTCGCGGGTGGCACGCATGGCCTCGGGCGGCCGTCACGGTCTCGCCCAGTCGCTGTTCCAGGTGGGCGGCAACGCGGGCTCGTCGCTCGGGCCGTTGCTGGCAGCGCTGATCGTGATTCCGCATGGCCAGCGCAGCATTGCGTGGTTCTCGGTGGCGGCGCTCGTCGCGATCGTCGTGCTTACGCAGATTGGCCGTTGGTACAAGCAGCATCCCGCGACCAAAAAGGCACGAAGCGCGGAAGCCGGTCATCCGACGCTGTCGCGCAACAAGGTGCTGTTCGCCATGGGTGTGCTCGTACTGCTGGTGTTCTCGAAGTATTTCTACCTCGCCAGCATCAACAGTTACTTCACGTTCTATCTGATCGACAAGTTCCATCTGCCGGTACAGGCCGCGCAGGTCCACCTGTTCGTATTTCTCGCCGCTGTTGCCGCGGGCACTGTGATCGGCGGTCCGATTGGCGACAAGATTGGCCGCAAGTATGTGATCTGGGTATCGATCCTCGGCGTTGCGCCGTTCACGCTGCTGCTGCCGTATGCCAATCTGTTCTGGACCGGCGTGTTGACTGTCGTGATTGGTGTGGTACTGGCGTCGGCATTCTCTGCAATCCTCGTGTATGCCCAGGAACTGATTCCCGGCAAGGTCGGGATGGTCGCCGGACTCTTCTTCGGCTTCGCGTTCGGCCTGGGCGGCATCGGAGCCGCGGTGCTTGGCCAACTGGCCGATGCGACGAGCATCAGCTTCGTCTATAAGGTGTGCTCGTTCCTGCCTTTGATCGGCATATTGACCGTGCTCTTGCCGAATATCGAGGGCAAGAAAGCCAAGGCTTGATGCCACGGCTTTGGGCCGTTCGGTAACGGGTTCGGAGATTGACTGAAAAAGGCGCTGCGGCGCCTTTTTCTTTGGGCGTGGCTTGGCAAGAGTTGGTGGCTGCGGGTCGCGATGGCCGTTGCACGGCATGCTTGCCTCTGTAGTAGCTCGGGCGGCGGTCGTGTCGGACTCCCGGACTCCCGGACTCCCGGACTCTCGCCCTATGGTGAACCCGCGTTGTCCGCCTTGGTGAGCCTGCTCTATGCTGTGCGGACACGCACTCTCGCAGCGCAGGGCATCCTGTCGACGCTCGCCCGGCAACTGAGCGTGCGCCCCACCGTCCGCTCACCCACGCTGCAGGAAGGATCGCTGCCGATGACCAGCTACCGCGATTTCCACCGCCGTTCCATCGAGAATCCGGAAGACTTCTGGCGCGACGAAGCGCGGCGCATCCATTGGGAGACGCCGTTTCACACGGTGCTCGACACCTCGAATCCGCCGTTCGCGCGCTGGTTCGTCGGCGGGCGGACGAACCTTTGCCACAACGCAGTCGACCGGCATCTGGTGGAGCGGGCGCAGCAGAACGCCCTCGTCTATGTATCGACGGAAACGGGCATCGAACGCCGCTACACGTACGCGGAGTTGTACGCGGAAATCAACCGGATGGCCGCCGTCATGCGCTCGCTCGGCGTGAAGCGCGGCGAGCGCGTGCTGATCTACCTGCCGATGATCCCCGAAGCCGTCTTCGCGATGCTGGCCTGCGCACGGCTTGGTGCGATTCATTCGGTGGTATTCGGCGGCTTCGCTGCGCCTAACCTCGCGGCCCGTATCGACGACGCCAAACCGGCGCTGATCGTCACCGCCGACGCCGGCGCACGCGGCGGCAAGGTGATCGACTACACGCCGCTCGTCGACGAAGCGCTGGCCCGCGCGCAGCACAAAACGCCGCATGTGCTGCTGATCGACCGGCAACTCGCGCCGGAGCGCCTGAACGCCAGCTACCTGGTCGCTTATGAGCCGCTGCGCGAGCAGTTTTTTAACGCGCATGTACCGTGCGAGTGGCTCGAATCGAACGAGCCTTCCTATGTGCTCTACACGTCCGGCACGACTGGGCGACCCAAAGGCGTGCAGCGCGATGTGGGCGGATATGCGGTGGCGCTAGCCGCGTCGATGGAATACATCTTCGAAGGCCGCGCGGGCGACACCATGTTCACCGCGTCGGATATCGGCTGGGTGGTCGGCCACAGCTACATCATCTACGCGCCGTTGCTCGCCGGACTAACGACTGTCATGTACGAAGGCACGCCGATCCGACCGGATGGCGGCATCTGGTGGCGCCTGGTGGAACAGCACAAGATCAATCTGATGTTCACCGCGCCGACCGCCTTGCGTGTGCTCAAGAAACAGGACCCAGCGCTTCTGAAGAAGTCCAATCTGTCGAGCCTGCGCGCCCTGTTTCTGGCCGGGGAGCCGCTCGATGAGCCCACCGCCTCATGGATTGCCGGCGCGCTCGGCAAACCGGTGGTCGACAATTACTGGCAGACCGAAACCGGCTGGCCGATGCTCGCCATTCAGCGCGGCGTCGAAGCGTTGCCGCCCAAGCTCGGATCACCTGGCGTGCCCGTATATGGCTACAACCTGACGCTGCGCAACGAAAACACCGGCGAGGTCTGCGCGACAGGCGAGAAAGGCGTGATCACGCTCGGCTATCCGCTTCCGCCTGGCTGCATGTCGACGGTATGGGGCGACGATCGGCGCTTTGTCAGCACGTATTGGTCAAGCGTGCCGGACCAGCAGGTGTATTCCACGTTCGACTGGGGCATCCAGGATGCCGACGGTTACGTGACCATACTTGGACGTACTGACGACGTGATCAACGTGGCTGGTCATCGGCTTGGTACTCGGGAAATCGAAGAGGCCCTGTCGAGCCATGCGGCGGTGGCCGAAGTCGCGGTGGTGGGCGTCGCCGACCCGCTGAAAGGCCAGGTAGCGCTGGCCTTCGTGGTGCTGCGTGAAGCGGACCGCTATGCGGCCGACAAGGCACGCATCAAACTGGAGGCGGAGTTGGCCGCAACCGTCGACCGGCAACTTGGCGCCATCGGGCGGCCAGCACGGGTGCACATGGTGTCAATGTTGCCGAAAACCCGCTCGGGCAAGCTCTTGCGCCGGGCGATTGCGGCGCTAGCAGAAGGACGCGATCCGGGCGATCTGCCCACCATCGAAGACCCCGCGGCGCTGCTCCAGATACGCGATGCGCTGAATGCAGGAGGCAACGCTTAGTTGTTGACAACGCCGCGATACGCCGCTCAGGCGCGCGCCTGCAAAAACCGCGTCAGAATCCCGTTCGAATAAGTGCCGGCCAGCTCGGTCAAAAACGTCGCGAACGAAGCCGGCGCATGAGCATCCGCGGTGTCCGACACGGTGCGCACGATTGCGCACGGCACGCCATACTCGTGACAGACCTGTGCGATAGCGGCACCTTCCATCTCGACAGCGAGCGCATCGGGCAACGCGGTTCGCAGCGTTTCGACGGCTGCCGCACTGGCGACAAACTGATCGCCACTGATGATGAGCCCACGATGCATCTGCGGCACTTGAATCGCAAAGCGTTGCGCGAGTGCCGCGCCCTCCTCCGCGATGAACCGCTCAGCGGCCGCCGCGAGTTGCGCGGCCAGCGACCGATCCGCCACAAAGCGCGCGATACCGAGCAGCGGCACTTCAAAGCGCGGAAATAGCGGCGATGCATCGAGATCGTGCTGCATGAGCGTGTCGGCCACGACGACATCGCCTATCCTCACCTCACGCCCGACTCCGCCCGCCACGCCCGTGAACACGACGGCATCGACCTCGAATGCGTGAATCAGCGCACTGACCGTTGCCGCCGCGGCCACCTTGCCGATGCGTGCCAGCGTCACGACGCATGGCGCACCGTATACGGTCCCGACGTGATAGTCGCGGCTGCCGTGCGTGATCGTGCGCACGCCGGACTCGGCGCGCATCACCTCGATCAGATTGCCCAGCTCCTGCGGCAATGCCGCCATCACGCCTAGCGGACGCCGCCCAGTCACTGCGTCGTTTTGTAGCGCGCTCATTCAACCGCCTGCAGTTTGGCGACCGCGAGCGCCAGCCATTTCTCGCCGTGCCGTTTGAATTTCACCTGCGCCTTGGCATCCGCGCCGCCGCCTTCCAGCGCGGTGATGGTGCCTTCGCCGAACTTGGTGTGGAAGACCTGCAGTCCGATCCGGAAACCGCTTTCCGCCGCGCGTTGTTCATTGGCGAAAGCCGGCAGCGGTGCTGACGTTACCGCTCCACTGTAACCCTGCTGACGATCCGGCCGCGAGAACCAGTCCCGACCATACCCCGCGTTATCAGAACGGCCGCCCCAACGCGCACCGGCTTCGACCTTGGGCGTCAACCACTTGAGCGTTTCCTGCGGCAGTTCGTCGAAGAAGCGCGAACGGATGTTGTAACGCGTCTGGCCGTGCAGCATCCGGCTCTGCGCGAAGGACAGATACAAGCGCTCCTTGGCGCGCGTAATGGCCACGTACATCAGACGGCGCTCTTCTTCGAGGCCATCGGTTTCCATTGCGCTGTTCTCGTGCGGGAACAGGCCCTCTTCAAGCCCCGTGATGAACACCGCAGTAAACTCAAGCCCCTTCGCCGCGTGCACCGTCATCAACTGCACCGCTTCCTGGCCGGCCTGCGCCTGGTTGTCGCCCGCTTCGAGCGACGCATGGGAGAGAAAACCTGCGAGCGGCGTCATCGTGTCGGGGTTTTGCGCCGGGTCCGTGAAGTCGGGCGCGTCGAGAACAACGGTGGTGGGATCATCCATCGCCACGGCCAGTTCCGGCGCAGCACTTGCGCCGGGACGCAGCGGAATGGAACGCGCGGGCGTGTCGAGTCCATAGCCCTCTTCACTGACGAACGCCGCCGCTGCGTTGACCAGTTCCTGCAAGTTCTCGAGCCGGTCCTGTCCTTCACGTTCGGTCTGATAGAAGTCCGCGAGACCGCTCGCGCGCACCACGTATTCGACCGTCTCCGGCAAGCTCATCTGCTGCGTTTCCGCGCGCATCTTGCCGACCAGGTTGGCGAAGCTGGCGAGACTCGAGCCCGCTTTGCCAGCCACATAAGGAATCGCCGCAGCCATCGAACAATTGTAGAGGCGCGCGGCGTCCGCCACCTGTTCGATCGAGCGTGCGCCGATACCACGCGTCGGGAAATTGACGACGCGCGCGAATGCGGTGTCGTCATTCGGGTTGTCGATCAGGCGCAGATAGGCGAGCGCGTGCTTGATTTCCTGACGTTCGAAAAAGCGCAGGCCGCCATACACACGGTAAGCGATGCCCGCGTTCACCAGCGTGTGTTCGATGGTGCGCGACTGCGCGTTGCTACGGTAGAGAACGGCGACTTCACTGCGCGAGGTGCCGGTGTTGATCAGCGCCTTGATTTCCTCGACGATCCAGCCGGCCTCCTGGGTATCGGTGGCGGCTTCGTAGACTCGTACCGGCTCACCGTGGCCCGCGTCGGTACGCAGATTCTTGCCGAGGCGCCGCGAATTATTCGCGATCAACTGATTGGCCGCATCGAGAATATGGCCGTGCGAGCGATAGTTCTGCTCCAGCTTGATCAGGTTGCGAACGTTGAACTCCTGCTCGAAGTCGCGCATGTTGCCGACGTTCGCGCCGCGGAACGCATAGATGGACTGGTCATCGTCGCCGACAGCGAATATCGCATTGGTTTGGCCGGCAAGCAGCTTGAGCCACGCGTATTGCAGCTTGTTGGTGTCCTGAAACTCGTCGACCAGGATCTGCCGGAAGCGCGCCTGATAGTGGGCACGTAGCGGCGGATTATGGGCGAGCAGTTCATAGCAGCGCAGCAGCAATTCGGGGAAATCCACCACACCTTCGCGCTGGCATTGCTGGTCGTAGGCTTCGTAAAGTTCGACGAACTTGCGGTTGAAGTTATCGGTGGCGTCGACGTCTTTGGGGCGCAAGCCCTGCTCTTTCGCGTTGTTGATGAAGTACTGCAGATTCTTGGCCGGATATTTCTCGTCGTCGACGTTCAGGCCCTTCATCAGACGCTTGATGGCGGAGAGCTGGTCGGCGGTATCGAGAATCTGAAAGGTGGCGGGCAAACCGGCGTCGCGATGATGTGCGCGGAGCATCCGGTTGCAGAGGCCGTGGAAGGTGCCGATCCACATGCCGCGGGTGTCGATGGGCAGGAGCGCCTGGAGGCGCGCCATCATTTCGCGGGCGGCCTTGTTGGTAAAGGTGACGGCGAGGACGGTCGCGGGCGACGCGAGGCCTTGCTGGATCAGCCATGCGATACGCGTGATGAGGACGCGGGTTTTGCCGCTGCCCGCGCCGGCGAGGATGAGGGCCGGTTCATTCGGAAGCGTGACGGCGGCGTGTTGTTCGGGGTTCAGGTTGTTGAGGAGTTCGGGCATTTTCCAGGGGATCGGGGTCGGCGGCGGTTCGTGCCTCATTATAAGGTTTAGGGGTGAGGGTGGTTTTTTGGGTTTTTTGGGTTTTTGCCTGCGGCGCTTTGTTGGGTGGTCTGATTGGGGATTTTGGGGTTTTCTTGCACTGTTGTTGGTCTGTTTGTGGCTGCTGTTTGCCCTGCGGCGTTGGACTTTGCTGTTTGCCCTATGGCGTTGGCCTTTCCTTGTATTCGTGTCGGTCTACTAGCACTGCCCCTGTGCGGGGCGGCACTCACTTTCTTTGCCGGCCGCAAAGAAAGTAAGCAAAGAAAGCGGGCTCACACCGCCAGCTTGTAGGTGTCGCCCTCTGGCGCGAAACCGGAGTGGTCCGAGACAAGACGGTCTCTCGTGCTACACGCGTTAGCGACAAAGCATTCATTCATCCCACTCCGCACTGCGTGCGTCGCGGAGCGGCTTGCAGGGGAAAGCCGCTCCGCGACGCCTGCGCAAACTGACAATTTGTCAGGACTCTCGTGTACGAGTGGGCGGCAATGATCCAACGCCCGTGAAATTTCCGACGGGGCTCGGTTATACCCGGCGGCGGGGCGCGCAGCGCAACGCTGGAACGGATGACTGCCTTGCCACTAACGTGGGTGGCGCGCGAGCGGGTCTCGTCTCGGACCAATGCCGGTTCACCGGCGAGGCGGACACCTACAAGCTGGCGGTGTGAGCCCGCTTTCTTTGCTTACTTTCTTTGCGGCCGGCAAAGAAAGTGAGTGCCGCCCCGCACAGGGGCAGTGCTAATAAACCGACACGAATACAAGGAAAGGCCAACGCCGCAAGGCAAGCAAAGCAAAGTGCCCCCGCAGGAGGAGTGCCAATAGATCAACAGACCGACAAGAAAGCAAAGAAAGACCAACACCACAAGCCAACCACCAACCGCAAACAGACCAACAACAATGTAAACAAAACGCCAACCCAGCAAGCCAAACGACAAAGCCCACACCACAAACAGACCGCAAAACAAACCACCAGGAACGCAAAAAAGGCCCAAAACCCAATAACAAGCGCCGCAGACACCACCCTTGGACCCCTTATAATCAAAGATTCCATCGCATTTCGGCAGACTTCCAACAATGAGCGACAGCACGCTTGCCAAGAGTTTCGAGCCCCACAACATCGAAGCCCAGTGGGGCCCGGAGTGGGAAAAACGCGGCTATGCCGCCCCCGCCGCGTTCGACGAGAACCGCAAGAACTTCTCGATCCAGTTGCCGCCGCCAAACGTCACGGGCACCCTGCATATGGGCCATGCCTTCAATCAGACGATCATGGACGGCCTCACCCGCTATCACCGCATGCTCGGCGAAAATACCCTCTGGGTGCCCGGCACCGATCACGCGGGTATCGCCACGCAAATCGTCGTCGAACGCCAACTCGACGCGCAAGGCGTCTCGCGCCATGACCTCGGCCGCGAAAAGTTCGTCGAACGCGTCTGGGAATGGAAGCAGCAGTCGGGTTCCACCATCACGAGCCAGGTGCGCCGCATCGGCGCATCGATCGACTGGTCCCGCGAATACTTCACCATGGACGACAAGATGTCCGCCGCCGTGCGCGACGTGTTCGTCCGTCTCTATGAACAGGGCCTGATCTATCGCGGCAAACGCCTCGTCAACTGGGATCCGGTCCTCATGACCGCAGTCTCCGATCTCGAAGTCGCCAGCGAAGAAGAAAACGGCCATTTGTGGCACATCCAGTACCCGCTCGCCGACGGCTCCGGCCATCTGACGGTTGCCACCACACGTCCGGAAACCATGCTCGGCGACGTCGCCGTGATGGTTCATCCGGAAGACGAGCGCTATGCGCAACTGATCGGCAAGATGGTCAAGCTGCCGCTCACCGACCGCGAAATCCCGGTGATCGCCGACGACTACGTCGACCGCGAATTCGGCACCGGCGTAGTCAAGGTGACGCCTGCGCACGACCTGAACGACTATCAGGTCGGCCAGCGCCACGGTCTGCCGCAGATCGAAATTCTCACGCTCGACGCGAAAATCAACGACAACGCGCCGCAAAAGTATCGCGGTCTGGATCGCTTCGAAGCGCGCAAACAGGTGGTCGCGGATCTCGAAGCCATCGGCCTGCTCGAATCCGTCAAGCCGCACAAGCTGATGGTGCCGCGCGGCGACCGCACGGGCGTGGTGCTCGAGCCGATGCTCACGGACCAGTGGTTCGTCGCCATGAGCAAGCCGGCGCCCGAGGGCACGTACAACCCGGGCAAGTCGATCGCCGAAGCCGCGCTCGACGTGGTGCGCAACGGTCAGATCAAGTTCGTGCCGGAAAACTGGACCACCACGTACTATCAGTGGCTCGAAAACATCCAGGACTGGTGTATCTCCCGCCAGCTCTGGTGGGGCCATCAGATTCCGGCCTGGTACGGCGAAAACGGCGAAATCTTCGTAGCCAAGACCGAAGAAGAAGCGCGCGACCAGGCAGCCGCCAAGGGCTACACGGGCGCGCTGCGGCGTGACGAAGACGTGCTCGACACATGGTTCTCGTCGGCACTCGTGCCCTTCTCGTCACTCGGCTGGCCCAACGAGACCAAGGAATTGCAAGCGTTCCTGCCGTCGTCGGTGCTTGTTACGGGCTTTGACATCATCTTCTTCTGGGTTGCGCGGATGGTCATGATGACCACCCACTTCACCGGCAAGGTGCCATTCGACACCGTTTACGTGCACGGACTGGTGCGCGATGCCGAAGGGCAGAAGATGTCGAAGAGCAAGGGCAATACGCTCGACCCGATCGATATCGTCGACGGCATCGATCTCGACGCGCTGGTCGCCAAGCGCACCACCGGCCTGATGAATCCGAAGCAGGCGGCATCCATCGAGAAAAAGACCCGCAAGGAATTCCCGGAAGGCATCCCCGCGTTCGGCACCGACGCGCTGCGCTTCACGATGGCGTCGATGGCCACGCTCGGCCGCAACGTCAATTTCGACCTCGCACGCTGCGAGGGCTATCGGAACTTCTGCAACAAGCTGTGGAACGCCACCCGCTTCGTGCTGATGAACTGCGAAGGCCACGACTGCGGCTTCAGCAAGCCCGCTGACGCTTGTGGTCCCGATGCCGCGGGCGGATGTGGCCCGGGCGCCTATCTCGACTTTTCGCAGGCCGACCGCTGGATCGTCTCGCATCTGCAGCGCGCCGAGGCCGAAGTGGCCAAGGGCTTTGCCGACTACCGCTTCGACAATGTGGCCAACGCCCTATACAAGTTCGTGTGGGACGAATACTGTGATTGGTATCTCGAACTCGCCAAGGTGCAGATCCAGAACGGCACGCCGGAACAGCAGCGTGCCACCCGCCGGACCTTGCTGCGCGTGCTCGAAACGGTATTACGCCTCGCGCACCCGGTGATCCCGTTTATCACCGAGGCGCTGTGGCAAAAGGTGGCGCCGCTCGCCGACCGCTACCCGCAGGGTGTGGCCGAAGGTGAAGCCTCGATCATGGTGCAGCCGTACCCGATCGCGGAGCCGGGCAAGCTGGACGAGGCTGCCGAGCAGTGGGTGGCCGACCTGAAGACGATGATCGACGCCTGCCGCAACCTGCGTGGAGAGATGAACCTGTCGCCCGCGACCAAGGTGCCGCTGCTCGCCACCGGCAACGCGGAGCGCCTGAGCAGTTTTGCGCCGTACGCCCAGGCGCTGGCGCGATTGTCGGAAGTGCAGATCATCGCGGACGAAGCAAGCCTCGACGGACAGACGCATGGCGCGCCAATTGCTATCGTAGGAAACGACAAGCTGGCGCTGAAGGTGGAAATCGATATCGCAGCTGAACGCGAACGCTTGTCGAAAGAGATTGCACGGTTGGGCGCTGAAGTCCAGAAATGTAACGCAAAGCTGCAAAATGAAAGCTTTGTTGCAAAAGCCCCGCCCGCAGTCGTTGAGCAGGAGCAGAAAAGGCTGGCAGAATACGAATCGACCATCGGCAAGCTGAATGCGCAGCTCGCGCGCCTGCCGGCCTGATTGATGCTCCGCGCCTGTGCCTCGGCACAGGCGTCGCCACTAGAGGACTCAGGGTAATCACATGCTAAAAGTTACAAAAGCGGTATTTCCGGTAGCAGGTCTTGGCACCCGGTTCCTCCCCGCCACCAAGGCGAGTCCGAAAGAAATGCTGCCCGTCGTCGACAAGCCGCTGATCCAGTACGCGGTTGAAGAGGCGATGGCAGCGGGAATCACCGAGATGATCTTCGTCACGGGGCGCAGCAAGCGTGCGATCGAGGACCATTTCGACAAGTCGTACGAGATCGAAGCCGAACTGGAAGCGCGCGGCAAGGACAAGCTGCTGGAACTGGTGCGCAGCATCAAGCCGAGCCATGTGGATTGTTTCTACGTGCGCCAGGCGGAAGCGCTGGGGCTGGGCCATGCGGTGATGTGCGCTGAGAAGCTGGTGGGCGATAACCCGTTTGCCGTCATCCTCGCGGACGACTTGCTGTACGGCAAGCCGCCTGTCATGGCGCAGATGATCGAGGTGTTCGACCACTATCACAGCTCGGTGATCGGCGTGGAGGAGATCCCGGCATCGGAGACGAAGTCGTACGGTATCGTCGATGGCAAGGAGTGGGAAGACTCAATTGTCAAGATGTCGGGCATTGTCGAGAAGCCGGCGCCGGAAGTCGCGCCGTCGAATCTCGGCGTCGTGGGTCGCTACGTGCTCAAGCCGCGGATTTTTGAACATCTGCGCTCGCTCAAGCCGGGTGCCGGCGGCGAACTGCAGTTGACGGACGCCATTCAGTCGCTGCTCGCCGACGAACAGGTGCTCGCGTACAAGTATCACGGTACGCGTTTCGACTGCGGCAGCAAGCTCGGTTACCTCAAGGCGACTGTCGAATTCGCGCTGCGCCATCCGGAAGTGGCGGCCGACTTCGAAGAGTATCTGCGCACCCGCTCGCCGGTGCTGGAAGGCTAAGCGAAACAGGTGAAAGCGCGGAAAACCGTGCTTTAGACGCCAAAAAGGCGCTGTGGCCCGCAATCTGCGGTGCGACAGCGCCTTTTTCTATGGCGCGGAGTGCTGATACGGTGCGAAGTATTTACGGTGCCGAGCGCCTATATACGGCGGGCTCCTCGTGGGCAAGTACCGCGCGTTTGGAGCACGCCAGGCCATGATCCGACCAGCCGCTGCCTCGCGACAAACCAGCACCGTATCAGCGCCGCCGCATCAAAAAGGTGAACACCTTGTCCTGCGTGGAGACATCAACAATTTCATTGCCAGTCTGCTTGGCAAACGCGGCGAAATCGCGTTGTGAGCCGGGATCGGTGGCGAGCACCTTGAGTATCTGGCCGCTTTCCATATCGGCTAGCGCCTTTTTGGCGCGCAAAATGGGCAGCGGACAGTTCAGGCCGCGCGCATCGACTTCCTTGTGAACCTGAATTTGCATCGACGATGACCTTCGAGATGAGGCGTCGCGTCAGAGCGCGTGAAACGCGCAAGGCGCCGGACAGAGGGTCAAATTCTACAGCAGCCGCACTTTGACCGCCGAAGCGGGGCGTGAAGCGCGGCTGACCGCCCCCCAGACCGAACCTACAACATCACCGCCTCTCCACTCTGCAACGATGCCCTCAACGCACTGCCGATCCGTGTCGCCTCCAGCGCATCAGCCAGCGTCGCGCCGGACGATGCCCCGCCCTGCACCGCCGCCACAAACTCGCGCGCTTCGTAAAGGAACGCATCCTCGAAACGATCGAAGAAAGTCGGCGTGCACTCGTTGCGGATGCCACTCGCGTCAGCAATCTCCACGCGGTTATGACGCGGGTTCTGGCCAATCGTCATCGCCCCCGTGGTGCCGATCACTTCGCTGCCGGTGTCGTTGCCGTGCGCCATGGTGCGCGATGCGTAAAACATCGCAAGGCTGCCGTTTTCGAATTCGCAGATCGCCACGCCGTTATCGACATCGCCGAATTCGCGCAGCCCTTCATGCAGCGCCACCGTACCGCTCGCAAACACGCGCTTCGCACGAGGTTTGCCGAGCAGCCAGCGCGCCACGTCGATATCATGCACGGTGCAGTCGAGAAAAATCCCGCCCGAAGTCGGCGCAAAGCGCACGAAGAAGCCGTCCGGATCGTTCTTGTCGCAGGTCTGTGAGCGCACCATGAACGGCCGCCCAATCTTGCCCGCGGCGATCTTGTCGAACGCGTCGCGATAGCTCGGATCGAAACGGCGCATGAAACCAATGGTGGCCTGCAGATGCGGCCGCTGTTCGGATTCTGCTAACACTCGCTCGCACTCCGCGAGATCCAGCGAAAGCGGTTTCTCGCAAAAGACGTGCTTGCCGGCGCGCAGCGCATCGACAATCTGTTGCGCGTGCAATGCAGACGGCGTCACGAGCCACACCGCATCCACCTCGCTATCGTTGAGCAAAGCCGCGTAGTCCTCATAAAGGCGCGGCGCGGGCAGGTTCTCTTGCGCCCACGCAAGCTCTTCCTGAAGCGGACTGCAGGCAGCCACCAGAGCGGCGCCCGGCACACGGTACGCGAGATTCTCCGCGTGACGTTTACCGAGCCGCCCCAAACCCACGACACCCACGCGCACCAGTTTCCGGTTCGTCCCCGTCATCATGCATCTCCCCCAACCCGCACCGGACGCCCTTCGCGCCATGAACGCGTGGCGGCGTCAGCCAGTTCCAGCGCCTTCAGACCATCGGCCACCGTCGTGCGAACCGGTTTGCCCTGAGTGACCGCTTCGAAGAAGTGAGCGATTTCCGCCGCGTAGGCAGCCCGATAGCGTTCGAGAAAAAACGCCTCAGGCACGTCGCTCGATACTGCCGTTTTGGAATACGCGGTCACTTCGGTGGGGCGCACATTACCGGCTTGTAGCATGCCAGCACTGCCAAGCACTTCGAAGCGTTGGTCGTAGCCATACGCCGCGCGCCGCGCCGTATTGATCTGGCAAAGACGGCCACTCTTCGTGCGAATCGTCACTGCAGTCGAATCGATATCGCCCGCTTCCGCAATGGCCGGATCGCTCAGACAGCTACCGGTGGCGTGCAGCGTCTCGGCTTCGTCGTCGAGAATCCAGCGGAAAATGTCGAAGTCGTGGATCAGCATGTCCTTGAAGATGCCGCCCGAATGCTTGATGTACTCAACCGGCGGCGCGCCCGGATCGCGGCTGGTGACGATCAGCATTTCCGGCGTGCCGATTTCGCCCGCCTCGATACGTGCCTTCACCGCCGCAAAAGTCGGATCGAAACGGCGCTGAAAACCGATCATGCACACCACGCCCGCTTTCGCCACTGCGTCCGCACAGGCGCGTGCACGCTCCAGCGTCAGGTCCACGGGTTTTTCGCAGAAAACATGCTTCTTCTGCGCAGCCGATTGCAGAATCAGATCGGCATGGGTATCCGTGCTTGAACAGATCACCGTGGCACCGACCGACGCATCGCCCATCGCGCCGTCAATATCCGTCACCTGAGCGCCGTGCAACGCAGCGAGCGCTGCCGCTGCGTCGCGGTTCACGTCCACCACGTACTTGAGACGCACGCCCGGCTGCCGCGCGAGATTGGCCGCGTGAATCCGGCCAATACGACCTGCACCGAACACAGCTACATCCATTACCTTGTTGCCAGCTACATCAGTCATCGTATCCTCCAGTGTCCTTGGATTCTTCTACGTTCAATTCAAGCTTGTACGCGAGCGCGATAAACAGCGCCTGGCACAGGCAGATGGTGCTGGTGAGCGAGCGAAACGCGAACGCGCTCCCCTCTTTCACATACAGTTGATTGGTGGCGTAGCGCGACAGCGGTGATAGTTGGCTATCCGTAATAACTAGCGTCTTTGCCTGATGGTGATGTGCCACGCGCAGGCAGTACTGCGTCTCCTTGGCATACGGAGCGAAGCTGATCGCGATCACCACATCACCCTTGCGGACGCTGCGAATCTGTTCGCGATACATGCCACCGAAGCCAGACACGAGGTGCACACGCTTGGGCGTGTGCTGAAGCGCATAGACGATATAACTCGCTACCGGAAACGAACGCCGCACGCCTAACACGTAAATGTTGTCGGCATGCTGAAGCATCTTCACGGCGGCATCGAATTGCGCGTCGTCGAGACCCGCTTCCAGTTCGTCGAGGCCGCCTCGACAGGCCCCGATGAATTCACGCGCGACGGAACCGCCCGAGAGCGCACCCGGCTTGTCGTCGATCAACTTGCGAATGCGCTGCTGATAACTAGGCGACGACGTACCCTGCCCCGTATACGCCTGACGAAACACGGCTTGCAGATCCGAGAAACCCGAAAAGCCAAAACGCTGCGCAAAGCGCACGACCGCCGACGGATGCACGCCGCAACTCGTCGCGATGTCGCTAGTGCGATCCACCATCACGCTTGAGCGGTGCTGCTCCAGATACGTCGCGACACTCTTTAACTGGCGCGGCAACGACTCGTAGTTATCCGCGATGCGCTGCATCAAATCGTCGACGCTCGGCAATTCTGCTGTGCTCTCTTCCGCCATGGCTCTTCCTTCCATCCTTTATTGCACTGCGCAACAGCGGCTCTGGCGCCGCCGCATGGCTCTTTGTACAGGACCTTCGCAGGCTGCTGACGTTGCAAATTATAGGCAGCACCGCCCACAAATGGAAAGTATTTTCCATTTTTATTTGACATGAAATTTTCATTGCATCGACCCAAAAGATGGCCTAATCTTGGTCCTGAGCGAGGTGAAGCGAGCATGCGTGTAAACGCTAAGAGGGCTCGAAAGTTGGAGATCACCCGCTCCCTTCAATAACGACAGACCGATAAAGGTGGAGACAATGAGACTTTGCAATGGCAAGGCTGTGCTCAAGATTCTGGTGGCGGCACTGGCGCTGACGGCGGGCATCACAGCCACAACGGCAGCTCGCGCTGCCGATGCGCACTTCGTATTGATCAGCCACGCACCAGACTCGGATTCCTGGTGGAACACCATCAAGAACGCCATCAAACAGGCTGACGAAGACTTCAACGTCCAGACCGACTACCGCAATCCTCCGAACGGCGACATTGCCGACATGGCCCGTCTGATCGAACAGGCTGCGGCGCGCAATTACGACGGGGTGATCGTCACCATCGCCGACTACGACGTGCTGAAGAGCTCGATCGCCAAGGTCACCGAAAAGCATATTCCGCTCGTCACGATCAATTCGGGCACCGAACAGCAAAGCGCGGATCTCGGCGCGATTATGCATATCGGCCAGCCTGAATACGCAGCGGGTAAAGCCGCCGGTGAAAAGGCGAAAGCCGCGGGCGTCAAATCGTTTCTTTGCGTAAACCACTATGCGACCAACCCGGCATCGTTCGAACGTTGCCGCGGCTTTGCTGACGCACTCGGAGTCGACTTCAAGACCTCCACGCTCGACGCCGGCACTGATCCGACCGGCATCCAGTCGAAGGTGAGCGCGTATCTGCGCAATCACCCGGACACGGGCGGCGTACTCGCACTGGGGCCGCTGTCGGCTGCACCTACCATCAAGGCGCTGCAGCAAATGGGCCTCGCCGGCAAGATGTGGTTCGCGACCTTCGACTTTGACGATGACATCGCCAAGGCCATCAAGGACGGCACCTGCCAGTTCGCAATCGACCAGCAACCGTACCTGCAGGGCTATATCGCCGTAGCTGTGCTGGCCATCGTGAAGAAAGACCACACCACAGATCCGGCGAAGATCGCCCAGATCCTGAAGGCCAATACGAAATTCCAGGGCCGCTTGTCCACCTACGGGCTGGCTCCTTCCTACGGACCGCGCAATATCGGCTCCGGTCCGGGTTTCATTACCAAGGAGAACATCGACAAGGTGATCAAGTACGCAGGTCAGTATCGCTAAGGAATCTCGCATGGAGTGCGGAACAGGGCCCCCTGTTTCCGCTGACTTGAAGGGAGCGCGTGCCGCCAGCGGTCACGGGCCGGGTCGCACTCGCCCCCCTTTTTGCAATGTTTCACTTGCATCACGCGCCTTTCACGCAGCGTCGACGAGACGCCACGCACCGGTGCATCAAGGAGAGCTTCAATGGGCGTCGCCAACCCTTTTCACGCTAAACACCCCCCCTCCGACAAGGACGCGGCACCCGCCGCGGGGGCCACGTCAGCCACGCCAGTTGCATCCGATGAGCGCGTGCGCAGTGAATCCTGGTTCAAACATCTGTTGAACCGACCTGAGTTCGCCGCACTGGCCGGCGCTGTGATGGTCTTCCTCGTGTTTGGGCTTGCCGCCGGCAACTCCGGCATGTTCGCCCTCGACGGCGTGATGAACTGGTCGCAGGTGGCGGCGTATCTCGGCATCATCGCCGTCGGCGCGTGCCTCTTGATGATCGCCGGTGAGTTCGACCTTTCGATCGGCTCGATGATCGGCTTCGCTGGCATGATGGTCGCGCTGCCCACCATGTATTTCCACTGGCCGATCGCGCTATCCATCCTGTTTGCGTTCATTGGTTCGATGCTGCTTGGGGCGCTGAACGGCTACCTCGTAATGCGAACGCGGCTGCCTTCGTTTATCGTCACGCTCGCGTTCCTGTTCATTCTGCGCGGCCTCACGCTGGCGCTCTCGGTGATGTTCGCGGATCGCACCATCATCTCCGGTGTCGGCGACGTCGCGGCGCAAGACTGGCTCGCCCATACGTTATTCCAGGGCGTCGCGTTCAAGGGTCTGTTCGTCGCGCTCGGACATATGGGCATCGTGAAGATGCTCGACAACGGTAATCCGCTCGTGCCGGGGATCCCGAAGGTCATCCTCTGGTGGTTTGGGCTCGCCGCGGTATGCGCTTTCGTCCTCGCCAAGACGCGCGTCGGCAACTGGATCTTTGCTGTGGGCGGCGATGCCAATGCAGCCAAAAACGTCGGTGTGCCGGTTCGTCGAGTAAAGATTTCGCTCTTCGTGCTGACCGCATTCTGCTCGTGCCTCTATGCCGTGCTGCAAGTGTGTGACATCGGCTCGGCTGCGGCGGACCGTGGCCTGCAAGCCGAATTCGAAGCCATCATCGCGGCGGTGATCGGCGGCACGCTGCTGACCGGCGGTTACGGCTCGGTGATTGGCGCCTGCTTCGGCGCATTGATCTTCGGCGTCGTGCAGATCGGCATTACCTACACGAACATCGATTCGGACTGGTTCCGCGTTTTCCTCGGCGTGATGTTGCTGTTCGCGGTGCTGTTCAACCACTACGTGCGCAGCCGCGTTTCGACATCGCGCTAAGCAAGGAGCTCAAGATGAGTACGACACAAGCTGCTGGCGACGACTACATCCTGTCGCTCGAAAATGTGAGCCGCTATTTCGGCAACGTGATTGCGCTGAAAGACATCACGATTCGCCTCAAACGCGGTGAAGTGCATTGCCTGCTCGGCGATAACGGCGCGGGCAAGTCAACCTTGATCAAGACGTTGGCCGGTGTTCACCAGCCAAGTGAAGGGACGTACCTCGTGGACGGCAAGCCGGTTCACTTCACGTCGCCGAAAGACGCCCTCGATCTGGGCATCGCCACCGTGTATCAGGATCTTGCGCTGGTGCCGTTGCTCTCGGTGGCGCGCAACTTCTTCATGGGACGCGAACCGCAGAAAAAGCTGTTTGGCTTCATCAACGTGATGGACCTCGATCACTGCGCCACCGCCTCGCGCGATAAGCTCGCGGAAATGGGCATCAACGTGCGCGATCCGCATCAGCCGATCGGCACCATGTCCGGCGGCGAAAAGCAGTGTCTCGCCATTGCGCGGGCTATTCACTTTGGCGCACGCGTGCTGATTCTCGATGAGCCGACCGCTGCACTCGGCGTGAAGCAAAGCTTCAATGTGCTGAAGCTGATTCACACTGCACGCGCCAAAGGCATCTCAGTGATCTTTATTACGCACAACGTGCACCACGCCTACCCGATCGGCGATTCTTTTACGCTGCTCAATCGCGGCAAATCGCTCGGCACCTTCACCAAGGAAACCATCACCAAGGATGAAGTGCTCGACATGATGGCCGGCGGAGCGGAAATGCAGAAGATGATCGGCGAGCTGGAAGGCGCGACGATCTGATTGGCACGACGCCCTGGCGACGATGTGGCCAGGCTGCGCGTATTGATCCCGCGCACCTGACCCGCGCCTTTGCTTCATAGCGTGCTTCGATATTCAGGAAATTCCATGGCTCTTACCCGTAATCCTCCCCCTGCCGCTGCCAGCCGCTTTGCGTCGGGCCGCAGCCGCGACGTTATCTGCCTCGGCCGGCTCGCCGTCGATCTCTACGCGCAGCAGGTCGGCGCGCGGCTCGAAGACGTGTCGAGCTTTGCGAAGTATCTCGGCGGCTCGTCCGCGAATATCGCCTTCGGCTGTGCGCGCCTCGGCCTTAGCTCCGCGATGCTCGCGCGTGTCGGCAACGACCATATGGGCCGCTTTCTCACCGAGACGCTCACCAAGGAAGGCTGCGACGTCAGCCACGTGCGCGTCGATCAAGACCGTCTGACCGCGCTCGTCATACTCGGTCTCAAGGATCGCGACACCTTCCCGCTGATTTTCTATCGCGAAGATTGTGCGGATATGGCCGTGGACGAAGCCGATTTCGACGAAGCCTTCATTGCTTCAGCGAAAGCGCTGGTGATCACCGGCACGCACTTTTCGACCGAACAGGTGAACCGCACCAGCCGCCGCGCACTGGATTACGCGCGTCGTAACGGTGTGCGTACGGTGCTCGATATCGACTACCGTCCTGTCCTATGGGGACTCACGGGCAAGGCTGATGGCGAGACCCGCTTCGTCGCTAATGAAGACGTCACCGCGCACATCCAGCGCATTCTGCCGCTGATGGATCTGGTGATCGGCACCGAAGAAGAGTTTCGCATTGCCGGCGGCAAAACTGACCTGATTGATGCGCTTGCGATGGTGCGGGCTGTGACCCCTGCCACGCTCGTGGTGAAACGTGGACCGCTGGGCTGTCAGATCATCGACGGCGACGTGCCCGCGAGACTCGACGATGCGCCGATTCAAGGCGGCGTCGAAGTCGAAGTGCTGAACGTGCTTGGCGCGGGCGACGCGTTTGCCTCCGGGTTCCTGTCCGGCTGGTTGCGTGATGAACCGTTAGAAGCGTGCGCACGCGCGGCAAACGCGAGCGGCGCGCTGGTGGTCTCGCGCCACGGTTGCGCGCCTGCCATGCCGACGCCCGCCGAACTCGAGTACTTCCTTAGCGAAGCGAAAGCCGATCCGCAACGCATGCGCCGCCCCGACCTCGACGCGAAGCTCGCGCGGCTGCATCGGGTCACGCCAGCGCGCAAGCAATGGGGCGAAGTCCTCGGCTTCGCGTTCGACCACCGCAATCAGTTCTTCGATCTCGCACAGCAAACCGGTGCGGACGAAGCGCGCGTTGCGCGGCTCAAAGGACTCTTTGTAGAAGCAGTGGCGCAGACCGAAGCCGCGCTTGGTCTGGAAGGCCGCATCGGTGTACTGATCGACGACCGCTACGGCCAGGACGCGCTGAACGCGGCGACCGGCCGCGGCTGGTGGATCGGCCGACCGGTGGAACTGCCGGGTTCGGTGCCGCTCGTGTTCGATCATGGCCGCTCGATCGGCACAACGCTGATCAACTGGCCGCAGGAGCACGTGGTCAAGTGTCTGGTTCAATACCATCCGGACGAGCCGATCGAACAACGGCTCGAACAGGAAGCGCAGATACGCGCGCTTTATGACGCCACCCAGGCAAGCGGCCATGAACTGCTGCTCGAAGTGATTCCGCCCAAGAACTTGCCGCAAGCGCCGGACACGGTCTATCGCGCGTTGAAGCGCCTGTACAACATCGGCATCTATCCGGAATGGTGGAAGCTCGAACCGATGGAAGCCGCGCAGTGGCAGACCATCGACGCGCTGATCGCCGAGCGCGATCCGCATTGCCGTGGTGTCGTATTGCTGGGCTTGTCTGCCGCCGTCGAGCAACTCAACGAGGGCTTTCGCGCCGCAGCGCAGTCCGCGACCTGCCGCGGCTTCACCGTGGGCCGTACGATTTTCCACGAGCCTAGTCAGGCATGGCTCGCCGGAACAATCAGCGACGATGAAGTGATCGCCCGCGTGCGGGCCACCTTTGAAACGTTGATCGCCTCGTGGCGCGCCGCACGCGGCGATTCGGCCAGCCAGGCGAGCACGTCGCACCCCGTTCACCAGGAGCAGGCGGCATGAACCAACGCGTCTTGCATCACGATGCAGCCAGCACCAGCACAGGCGCATCCAATTCGCCGTCTGCGCAGCGTACGCTGCGACTCACCGCCGCGCAGGCACTGGTGCGTTATCTCGCCGCCCAGCGCGTCAAGACTGAGGACGGTAGCGGCGTCGAGCCATTGTTTGGCGGCGTGTTTGCGATCTTCGGACACGGCAACGTCGCCGGCATCGGTGAGGCGCTGTATCAGCACCGTCACGAACTGCCGACGCTGCGCGCTCACAACGAGCAGGCGATGGCGCACAGCGCGATTGCCTACGCGAAGGCGCACTTCCGGCGCCGGATGATGGCCGTCAGTACGTCCATTGGACCCGGCGCGACCAATCTGCTGACCGCTGCGGCCCTCGCGCACGTGAACCGTTTGCCAGTGCTGCTGTTGCCCGGCGATATCTTCGTCTCACGCGCGCCGGACCCGGTGTTGCAGCAGGTCGAAGACTTTCACGACGGCGGCATTTCAGCGAACGATGCGTTCAAACCGGTCTCGCGTTACTTCGACCGGATCGTGCATCCCGCGCAGTTGCTCACTGCCCTGCCGCGTGCAATGCGCGTACTGACCGACGCGGCGAATTGCGGACCGGTCACCCTTGCCTTGCCACAGGACGTGCAGGCTACCGCATGGGATTTCCCCGCGGACTTCTTCGAGCCGCGCGTGGTGGGCTTCCATTCACCCGCGCCGATTGCCGAGGAAATCGAGGCGGCACTCGCCGTTTTGCGACGCGCGAAGCGCCCCATGATCGTAGCCGGCGGCGGCGTCCTGTATGGCCACGCCACGGATGCGCTGCACGCATTCGCGACCGCGCACGGCATTCCGGTGGCTGAAACGCAGGCCGGTAAAGGCTCGCTCGCCTGGAACGATCCGCTGAACGCCGGGGCCCTGGGCGTTACCGGCTCGCCCGCCGCGAATGCCCTCGCCCATGATGCCGACTGCGTGCTTGCGATCGGCACCCGTCTGCAGGATTTCACCACGGGGTCGAACACGCTGTTCACGCAGGCCGAAGTCATCGGCATCAATGCAAATGCGTTCGATGGCCTCAAGCATCGGGCGCTGGTCGTTCAGGCCGATGCGCGTCTCGCCCTCGCCGCACTCGCTGAACAACTGGACGGCTGGCATGCCGAGCGGACGTGGACCGCTCGTGCCCACAAGCTCTCGGCAAGTTGGCGCGACACCGTGGGCACGCTCACGCATACCCCTCAACGCGACGGTGTGCTGCCGTATGACGCAGACGTCATCGGCGCCGTACAGCGTTCGAGCGACCAATCCACGACCGACGATATCGTGGTCTGCGCGGCCGGCACGCTGCCCGCCGAACTGCACAAGCTGTGGCGAGCAGGACGCCCCGGTGCCTATCACGTCGAGTACGGTTACTCGTGTATGGGCTACGAGATTGCCGGTGGCCTGGGCGCCAAGCTCGCGCATCCCGAGCGTGAAGTGATCGTGATGGTGGGCGACGGCAGCTACCTGATGATGAACAGCGAGATCGCGACCTCGGTGATGCTTGGTGCGAAGCTGATCATCGTCCTGCTCGACAATCGCGGCTACGGTTGCATCAACCGCCTGCAACAGGCCTGCGGTGGCGCGCCGTTTAACAACATGTTCGACGATTGCCAGCAAGGTCCGCTCGGTGCACCCGCGATTGATTTTGCCGCGCATGCGCGTTCGCTAGGTGCGCAGGCCGAGCATGTAGCCAACGTGGCCGAACTCGAAGCCGCGATGCAGCGCGCTCGCGCAGCCGATCGCACCTACCTGGTCAGTATCGACACGGACGCAGCCCGCACCACCGACGATGGCGGCTGGTGGTGGGAAGTGGCCGTACCGGAAGTATCGGCACGCGAGACGGTTCGCGCAGCCCGCGCGCAATACGAAGCACAGATAGCAGCGCGCGCCCAGGCTGCCGACGACACTATCAACGATTGAGGATGGCAGCATGACTCAGTTCGACGTACGCATTGGCATCAACCCGCTGTCGTGGATGAACGACGACCTGCCTTCGCTCGGCGGCGAAACGCCGCTTGAGCAGGCGCTCACCGAAGGCCGTGCGATCGGCTATCAGGGGTTTGAGCTCGGCAATAAATTTCCACGCGAACCACAGGCGTTGAAGACGCTGCTCGCGCAATACGATCTCGCGTTGGTCTCCGGCTGGTATTCGGGAAGACTGGCGCGTGGCACTGTCGAAGATGAGATTGCGTCGGCGGACGCGCATCTGGAACTGCTCGCCAAAAACGGCGCGACGGTGATGGTGTACGGCGAAGTGGCCGATTCGATTCAGGGGGCACCTCGGCCGCTCTATCAACGGCCACGTTTTTTTAGCGCGGCGCAGTGGGACGCCTACGCGGCGCGCGTCGACGAATTCGCCCGTTATACGTTAAGCCAAGGCGTGCGGCTCGCGTATCACCATCACATGGGTGCCTACGTGGAAACGCCGGCCGACGTCGATCAGTTGATGTCGCGCACTAGCGACGCGGTCGGCCTGCTGTTCGACGCAGGGCATATCACGTTTGCGGGTGGCGACCCCGTGACGGTGCTCGACAAGTACATTGGACGCGTGTGCCATGTCCACTGCAAGGATGTGCGACCTGCGGTGATGAAACTCGCACGCAATCGCAACTGGAGTTTTCTGGACTCGGTGATCAACGGTGCGTTCACAGTGCCTGGCGATGGCGCGGTGGATTTTCCTACGATCATCGATCGTCTGAAGCGGCATGGATATCGTGGCTGGCTGGTGGTCGAAGCCGAACAAGACCCGGTGATTGCGCGCTCGTATGAGTATGCCGAAAAGGGCTATCAGACCTTGCGGGCGCTGGTCGATGCGTCGCTGGGTGCGGGTACGCCTGCAACGCAGGAGGCAGCATGAGTTTGCTTGTGAAGGCACAGCGCGAAGGCCAGACGATCGCGCGGGTCACGCCGGAGACGGCGATGTGGCGCTATGTGGGTTTCGCGGCTTACCGGATGGGTCCGCAAGAGGTGGTGCATATCCTTGAGCCTTCTCGCGAGGTCTGCATTGTGGTGCTTGCGGGAGCCGTGGATATCGAAACCAAGGACGCGAAGTGGAGCAGTCTCGGCTCGCGTGATAGCGTTTTCGAAGATGCGTCGCCGTGCGCTGTGTATTTGCCGCCGGGCGTCAGTGCGACGGTGCGGGCGGTGCGCGACGCTGAGGTCGGCGTGGCGAGTGCGCCGGCGAAGGGCCAATATCCGGTGCGGTTGATTGAGTCTTCGCAGATGAAGCGCTCGACACGCGGCAAGGGGATGAATACCCGCTACGTGTGCGATATCCTGCCTCAGACGGAACCTGCGGAGTCATTGCTGGTGGTTGAAGTACGTACGCCTGGCGGGCATGCTTCGAGTTATCCGCCGCACAAGCATGATACGGACAATGTGCCTCACGAGAGTTCGCTTGAGGAGACTTACTATCATCGGCTCAATCCGTCGCAGGGGTTTGCTTTCCAGCGGGTGTACACCGACTTGCGCGATATTGATGAGTCGATGGCGGTTGAGGATCATGACGTGGTGATGGTGCCTAGAGGCTATCACCCTGTTATTGTTCCTTATGGGTACGATTCCTATTATCTGAATGTCATGGCTGGGAAGGATCGGGTTTGGCATTTCAAGAACGATCCGGCGCATGAGTGGATTATTACTCGGGATTCCAAGTAATTTTTTAGGTCTTCGGCGGAGGGCTTTTCTGTTGCTTATGAGCTGGGCGGGACATCACAATCAGAAAAATAACCAACGCCAACAGACCATCAGACAGCAAGGAGAGCCGACCGCCGCAAGGCAAACAATCACGCTAACGCTGCGCGACACGGCAATCACGAATGACGCGCCGCGCTACTCCACATTGACCACAAGCGGCTCGAGCGCGGCGCGCAAGTAAGCGGGCAACGTAACCGGGCGCCGCGTCGCGCGGTCCACGTAGACATGCACGAAATGCCCCTGCGCCGCGGGGAGCATCTCGCCTTCCTTGAACAGACCCACCTCGTAGCGCACGCTCGTCGAGCCGAGCCGCACCACCCGCAAGCCCGCTTCGACGTGCTCAGGAAACACTAGCGGCGCGAAATAATCGCATTGCGTTCCGACCACCAGCCCGATGGTCTCACCGTGCTCGACATCGAGCACGCCTGCGCGAATCAGATACTCGTTCACGACCGTGTCGAAATAGCTGTAGTACACGACATTGTTCACGTGACCGTACACGTCGTTATCCATCCATCGCGTAGTGATAAGCAGGAAATGCGGGTACGCACTACGCGGCGCGGGAGCGGGTTTTTTCATGATGAGCGGCTTGGCGTGGGTTCGTGCAAGGTCAGCGTGCGGCGTCAGAGTGACTCGTTCAGCATGCGGCGATAATCATCCGCGGTCGCTTCGCGCGGGTTCGTCTTGTGGCAGTGATCGGCGAGCGCGCCCTTGATCACCTTGTCGAATACGCTTGCATCGACGCCCATCTGCTTCAGGCCGGTTGGCAGGCCAAGGCGCGCGGTCATGTCGAACAGCGTCTGCGCGAGATCGGCGTTGTCGGCGAGACCCATGACGTGGCGCATGCGCGCGTATCGGCGGTTCGCCACCACCGTTTCTGCGCTTTCGTTAAAGCGCAGAACGGCAGGAAGCACGACCGCGTTTAGCGTGCCGTGATGCAACGAGGTGCGCCCGTTCACTGGCACGCCGCCCAGCGGATGCGACAGCGAATGGACGCAGCCCAATCCCTTCTGGAACGCCATCGCGCCTTGCATCGATGCGCTCATCATGTTCAAACGGGCATCGCGGTCGCTGCCATCGTGCGTCGCCCGTTCGATGTTGGCCCACGCACGCTCAAGGCCATCGAGCGCGATGCCGTCGGCGGGTGGGTTGAAGGCAGGCGCGAGGAAGGTCTCAATACAGTGCGCGATTGCGTCCATGCCGGTCGCGGCAGTCAGCGTGGACGGCAGGCCGAGCGTGAGACCCGGGTCGCACAGCGCCGACTTCGGCAGCAGATGCCACGAATGAAAACCCAGCTTGCGGCCGTCGTTCAGAATCACGATCGCGCCACGCGCCACTTCACTGCCGGTGCCAGCCGTCGTGGGAATTGCGATCAACGGTGCGGCTGCCTCGGTGATCTTGCCGCTACCGCCTTCGATGGTGGCGTATTCCGTCAACGTCCCCGGATGAGTGGCGGCAATCGCGGCGCCTTTGGCCAGATCGATTGACGACCCGCCCCCTACCGCGATCAGCCCGTCGCAACCTTCGTCGCGATAACGCGCTGCGGCGGCCATCACCATCGCCTCAGTGGGGTTCGACGGCGTGTCGTCGAACACGGGCACGTCGCCGAGTTGGAGCGCGTCGAGCGCACGCTGTGCGACGCCCGCCGCCACCACGCCTTTGTCGGTAATGACAAGCGGCCGCTTGATGCCGATTCGCGCGCATTCCGACGGGAGTTGCGCCAGGGCGTCATAGCCCAGATGGATGTGGGTTAGATAGTAGATATAGGCCATGTCTGCGTTCCGTTCCGGGTGAAAGGAAAGAATGGCGTCGCCCGCGCCTGATCTGCGTGGCGGCACTTACCTGCATAATCGTGGCGCTTCCGTGCGCCCAGCACCTGCGTAAGACTGGCACCTGTTTAAGCCTGACACCTGTGCAAGCCAGGGGTATGCGTGCGCCTGGCACCGATGTAATCCCGCACCTACGTATTCCTGACGCGATCAGTTCTTCCCACCAGCAATCGCGCGCTATCTCATTGCCCGGGCCGTTCTACGAACTCGAATGGCAAGCCTCGGCGGCGCATCCATTCCGCGAGCGCCTGTCCCGTACCGGCTTTCCACGGACGCAGCCTGGCGGGCTCGACCAGCCGGTATTCAAGCAGTTCCGGCGACAGCGCAATCGTGCCGTAGGCACGGACGTGATAAGCGATGATCAACTCGTTCTTGCGCATGAATTCATACACGCCGACTAGCTCGACGGTCTCCGTCTGCAGCGAAGTCTCCTCAAGCACTTCGCGTGCAATCCCCTCTTCTGGCGTCTCGCCGTTCTCCAGAAACCCGGTGATCAGCGCGAACATCCCCTCGGGCCACGCGGCGTTGCGCGCGAGCAGTATCTTGCCTTCGTACTCGACGATCGCCGCGACGACCGGCAACGGGTTGTTCCAATGGACGTAGCCGCAGGTTTTATCCGGGCAGGCCTGGCGCACACGGCCGCCTTCATGTTCAACGTCGACGCGCTCGGCGAGCGGCGTTGCGCAGCGGGGGCAGAAACGGTAATCACTCATGGTGGAAGCGGTGTTGTCTCTTGATGTCTCGTTGTGGTGTGGTACTTCTGGTGCGTCGACCGCGTGCACTGCCTGTTACCGGCTTCTGTTGCGTCGCACAGGCCTGCTGATGCGTAACTCCCGCGCTCATGCGGCCGTCGCGCACAACTCACGCACTTCGGCGGCAAAGCGCTCGACCGTTTCCGGTTGCGTATCCCATGCGCACATCAGCCGGCAACCGCCTGCGCCGATGAACTCGTAAAACTTCCAGCCCCGCCCGCGCATCGCCTTCGCGACCCGCGTGGGCAGTTGCGCAAAAACCGCATTGGATTCAGTGGGGAACATGATACTGACACCCGGAATTTCAGCGAGGCGAGCTTCAAGCAACTTCGCCATGGCATTGGCGTTGCGGGCGTTGCGCAGCCATACATCGCCGTCCAGCAGACCCAGCCACGGCGCCGAGATAAAGCGCATCTTCGATGCCAGTTGGCCTGCCTGCTTAAGGCGGTAGGCAAAATCGTCGGCGAGTGCACGATCGAAGAACACCACAACTTCGCCTACCGGCAAACCATTCTTGGTTCCGCCAAAACACAGCACGTCGACGCCAGCGCGCCATGTGATCTCGGACGGATGCACGTCGAGCGCGGCCACCGCGTTCGCGAAGCGGGCGCCGTCCATATGGACTTTCAGATGCCGACGCTTGGCGATGGCGGCGATCGCACGCACTTCCTCGACGCTATACACGGTGCCCACCTCGGTGGACTGCGTCAGCGTGACGACCTTCGGCTTCGGGTAGTGGATATCGGCACGACGGGTAACAACTGCCTCGATGGCATCTGGCGTCAGCTTTCCGCCGATACCCGGCGCGGTCAGCAGCTTCGAGCCGTTCGAGAAAAACTCGGGGCCGCCGCATTCGTCGGTTTCGATATGCGCGAGTTCATGACAGATCACCGAGTGATACGACTGGCATAACGAAGCGAGCGCAAGCGAATTGGCCGCCGTGCCGTTGAACACGAAGAACACTTCGCAGTCGGTCTGAAACAGATCGCGCAGGCGGTCGCAGACTTGCTGGGTCCACGAGTCGTCACCGTAAGCGGGCTCGTGCCCGCTGTTGTTGGCGGCGATCAGCGCGTTGAGCGCCTCGGGGCAGATGCCAGCATAGTTGTCGGATGCGAAATGTTGCATGGCGAGCGGCGCGTCCGGTCATGGGCGCGCAGGGATGGCGGGAAAGCGGTCATTTTAGAGCGGGAGCGGGAAATTTGTTTTGCGGCTGGGTGGATGTGAAGGGAATGGGATTGCCCACGAACGTTCACGCCAGGTGGTTGCAGAATAAAAAGGGCCGCGAGGTTTAATCCTCGCGGCCCTTTCGCCGTTCTCTTTCGCCTTCGAGCGCCGCTTGCGCGGCTCCCTGATGTGCCGCTTACAGTTGCGCTTCGATCCAACCCTTCACGCCTGCCAGCGCCGCCGCCAGATTGGCAGGCTCGGTGCCGCCGGCTTGCGCCATGTCCGGACGGCCACCACCCTTGCCACCCACCTGCTGGGCGACAAAATTGACCAGCTCTCCGGCCTTGACCTTCTTGCTTGCTTCCGCTGTCACACCGGCGATCAGGCTAACCTTGCCGCCTTCCACCGATGCCAGCACGATAGCCGCGCTCTTCAGCTTGTCCTTCAGCTTGTCGACGGTTTCACGCAAGGTCTTCACATCCGCGCCTTCAAGCGTTGCCGCCAGAACGTGCACACCGGCCACCTCGATGGCCTGACCAGCCAGCTCGTCCCCCTGGCTCGAAGCCATCTTCGACTTGAGCGCGCCCAGTTCCTTTTCGAGCGCCTTCACCTGGTCCTGCACCTGCACGATGCGTTGCGTCAGTTCCGCAGGTTGCGCCTTCAACGCAGCGGCCGCCGAGTTGATACGTGCGTCGAGTTCCTGCACGTAGCGCACGGCGTTGTCGCCGGTAATCGCTTCCACGCGACGGATACCTGCGGCGACGCCGCCTTCCATCACGATCTTGAAGAAGCCAATGTCGCCCGTGCGATGCACGTGCGTGCCGCCACACAACTCGCGCGAGAAGCCGAGGTCCAGCACGCGCACTTCGTCGCCGTACTTTTCGCCGAACAGCGCCATGGCGCCGCCCTTCACTGCCTCATCAAACGGCATCACGCGTACCACGCCTGGCGCGTTGGCCAGGACTTCCGCATTGACGATGGCTTCGACCTGGCGAATCTGCTCGTCGGTCATCGGCGCGTTGTGTGCGAAGTCGAAACGGGTCTTGTCCGCGTCGACCAGCGAGCCCTTCTGCTGCACGTGCGAACCGAGGACTTCACGCAGCGCCTTGTGCATCAGGTGAGTTGCCGAGTGGTTACGTTCCGTGCGGGCGCGACGCACCGCGTCGATCTCCGCCTTGACGACGTCGCCCACCTTCAACGTGCCCTGTTCGAGCGTGCCGTGATGGCCCACGACATCGGCCTGAACTTTGAGCGTGTCGGCCACGGCGAAGCGCATGCTTGCGTTAGCAAGCACGCCCGCGTCACCGACCTGACCGCCCGACTCGGCGTAAAACGGCGTGTGATCCAGCACGACCACGGCCTGCTGGCCATGCTTGACTTCGTTGACCGATGCGCCGTCCAGGTAAAGAGCGATAACCTTCGCGTCGTCGAAGATGATTTCTTCGTAGCCGTGGAATGTGGTCTTGGCACCGGAGTACTCGAGACCCTGGGCCATCTTGAACTTTCCAGCCGCACGCGCCTGGTCGCGCTGGCGCGCCATGGCTTCGTCGAACGCGGCTTCGTCGACCGTCACTTCGCGCTCGCGGCACACGTCCGCAGTCAGATCCAGCGGGAAGCCATACGTGTCGTGCAACTTGAACGCGAGTTCGCCGTCGAGCGTCTTGCCGCCCTTCGCTTCCAGATCGGCCAGCGCGCTTTCGAGAATCGACATGCCGTGCTCGATGGTCTCGAAGAAGCGCTCTTCTTCCTGACGCAGCACGTCCGTTACGCGTTGCTCGGCGTCCTTCAGTTCCGGATAGGCTTCGCCCATTTGAGCGACCAGATCCGCCACCAGACGATTGAAGAACGAACCCTTCTTGCCCAGCTTGTAGCCGTGACGGATGGCGCGACGCACGATACGGCGCAGCACGTAGCCGCGGCCTTCGTTGCCCGGAATCACGCCGTCGACGATCAGGAAAGAGCAGGCGCGGATGTGATCGGCGATCACCTTCAGTGAATTGTTGGTCAGGTCGGCCACGCCGGTTTCGCGGCCAGCCGCCTTGATCAGCGCCTGGAACAGATCAATCTCATAGTTGCTGTGCACGTGCTGCAGCACCGCCGCGATCCGCTCCAGACCCATGCCGGTATCCACACACTGCTTGGGCAGCGGCGTCATGTTGCCCTGCGCATCGCGGCTGAACTGCATGAACACGAGATTCCAGATCTCGATGTAGCGGTCGCCGTCTTCCTCAGGCGATCCCGGGGGGCCGCCCCAGATTTCCGGGCCGTGGTCGTAGAAGATTTCCGAGCACGGGCCGCACGGGCCGACGTCGGCCATCTGCCAGAAGTTGTCCGACGCGTAGCGCGCGCCCTTGTTGTCGCCTATGCGGATGATGCGCTCGACCGGCACCCCCACTTCCTTCGCCCAGATGTCGTGCGCTTCGTCGTCTTCCTGATAGACCGTGACCCACAGCTTGTCTTTGGGCAACTGATAGACGCCTGTCAGCAATTCCCAGGCGTAGTGGATCGCGTCGCGCTTGAAGTAGTCGCCAAACGAGAAATTGCCGAGCATCTCGAAGAACGTATGGTGACGTGCGGTGTAGCCGACGTTCTCGAGGTCGTTGTGCTTACCGCCGGCGCGCACACTGCGCTGCGACGTGGTGGCACGCGAGTACGGACGCGACTCCGTGCCGAGAAACACATCTTTGAATTGCACCATCCCCGAATTGGTGAAGAGCAACGTAGGGTCGTTGCCGGGCACAAGGCTCGACGAGCGAACGATCGTATGGCCCTTCGATTCGAAGAACTTGAGGAATTTCTCGCGGATTTCGGCGGCTTTCATAGCGTACTGGGGACGGTGCTGGCGGGATCTGGCGACATCTCGTGATGCGCCAACCGATTGTTGCTTAAACGACTGATTATACGGGATCGGCGCCCTTGCGCGGCGGCGCGGCGCCCCCTGTGCGCAACACTGGCCATCCGGCCAGGATTTGGGCGGGACGAGGCTCCTCATCCGTCCTATGCCGTTCGGCTGAATGGGCCCTTGCGCGGGAATCGCTTAAGATTCGGGAGATCGATGCAATCGCGGCAACGCGCGGCGCATAGGGCTCGCAAGCCAGCCGCGCCGCCTCGCCATACAGGAGACAGTGGAAGAATATGGGCGCTCTCAGTCATATCCGCGTGCTAGACCTCACCCGCGTGCTCGCCGGCCCATGGTGCGCACAGACGCTCGCCGACTTCGGCGCAGACGTCATCAAGATTGAACGCCCCAGTGTCGGCGACGATACCCGCCATTGGGGGCCCCCGTACCTGAAAACGCCGGAGGGCCGCGATACCGCTGAGGCCGCGTATTACCTCGCCGCGAACCGCAACAAACGTTCGGTGACCGTCGATATCGCCACGCCTGAAGGTCAACGGATCATCCGCGAACTGGCCGCCCAAAGCGACGTCGTGCTGGAGAACTACAAGGTCGGCCAGCTCAAGAAGTACGGTCTCGACTACGCGTCGCTCAAGGAAGTGAAACCCGACATCATCTATTGCTCGGTCACGGGCTTTGGCCAGACGGGACCGTACGCGCAGCGGGCGGGGTACGACTTCATCGTGCAAGGCATCGGCGGTTTCATGAGCATCACTGGCGAGCGCGACGGCGTGCCGGGCGGTGGCCCGCAAAAGGCCGGCGTGGCGATTGCCGATCTCATGACTGGCATGTATTCGTCTGTTGCCGTGCTTACCGCGCTAGCGCATCGCGACCGTTCGGGCGAAGGTCAGTACATCGACATGGCGCTACTCGACGTGCAGGTGGCCATGCTCGCCAACATGAACTCCAACTTCCTCGCCAGCGGCCAGCCGCCGACGCGCTGGGGCAACGCGCATCCGAACATCGTGCCCTATCAGACCTTCCAGACCAGCGACGGCTGGATCATTGTCGCGGTCGGCAATGACGGGCAGTTCCGCAAATTCGTCGAAACCGGCAAGCGGGCTGAGCTGGCGGACGACGAGCGGTTTGCCACCAACCCCGCGCGCGTGCGCAATCGCGACACGCTCGTGCCGATTCTCGCGGATATGGTCCGCACGATGGATAAGCACGAATGGATTGCCGCGCTCGAAGCCGCCGGGGTGCCGTGCGGACCGATCAACGACCTGGCGGAGGTATTCGAGAACGAGCAGGTGGTGGCGCGCGGCATGCAGGTGGACTTGCCGCATCCGTCCGGAGGCACGGTGAAGCTGGTGCGCAATCCAATCAACATGAGCGGCACGCCGCCGCAGGCGCTCACCCATCCGCCCACGCTTGGCGAGCATACCGAGCGGGTCCTGCGCGATATGCTGGGTTACGACGATGAGCGGATCGCGGCGTTGCGCGCGCAATCGGTCATTTGATAAGGGTGGTTCGGCCAGGCGGGGTGTGGGTGGCCTGGCCAGGCGACGCCTGCGTCACTCAACCGTTTGAACGCCCGCCTTGCCCCAGCGACGCCAGCCAGTGCTGGCCCTGCTCCCAGTCACCCAGTCCGCTATCGGCATTGATATGCCCGCGCGCCCCAATTTCGTGCCAGCGGCTGCCCCACGCCGCCGCGCAGCGCTGCGAAAACGGCACGCTGCCATAGGGGTCATCGGTGCTGGCCACGACAATGCTGGCAAACGGCAACGCGGTCAGCGGCACCGGCCCAAAACCGGATGCGTCTTGCGGAAAGCCCGCACCATCCGGATCGGGCACCGCAACCAGCAGTGCGCCAGCCACCTTGGAGAGGCCCTCGGCGCTAGCAAACTGCGCGGCCCAGAACGCCACCGTGAGGCACCCAAGACTGTGCGCAGCCAGCACGACCGGGCCGTGCGCTGCACGAACTGCAGCGTCCAGCGTACGACACCAGGCATCGCGTACCGGATGGTCCCAGTCGGGCATCCGCACCCGCGCGAATGTCGGGTGCAAGGACTCCCAGCGGGTTTGCCAATGCCCCGCGTCCGAGTTCATATAACCCGGCAACACCAACACCTGCTGTTCGAGCATCGCGCCTCCCCGTGACGATCTGGTCCTGACCGGCGAATCGTGAGCGGCTAAATCCTCACCACCAATTCCGGCCAGCCGTTTATTGGAACACACCGCCCACGCCGACGCCACGCGGATCGGCGGCGGGTTGCGGGGTCGTGCCATCGACACGGATCAGTTGCACATCGCCGTTAAAGGATTGGCCTTCCACCGTGTAGCCCTTGGCCTTGAGCTGATCCGCCAGATCGCCGGTGATCGGATGGTACGGCTCGAAGTAGATGGTCTTTTGCGGCAGTAATTGATGATGGAAGCGCATCGCGTCGACCGCGTCGGCCGGCGACATGCCGAAGTCGTCCATATCCGTTATCACCTGGAAGATCGTTGTGAAAATGCGCGAACCGCCCGGCGTACCGATCACCAGTGACACCTTGCCGTCCTTCAGCAGGATGGTCGGGGTCATCGACGAGAGCGGCCGGCGTCCCGGTGCGATGGTATTAAGGTCGTTGGCGCTGGCACCAGGCAGGCCCACTGCACCTGGCTGGGTCACGAAGTCGCCCATCTCGTCATTGAGGAGAAACCCGCCGCCGTCCACCACCACGCCCGAGCCAAACGAGCCGTTTAGCGAGTACGTGTTCGACACCGCGTTGCCCCATTTGTCGACCACCGAGAAATGCGTGGTCTGCGCCTTTTCGACTTGTGCGTCCCCGGAACTCGAGCCCAAGCCCAAGCCCGGCTTTACCGGCTTCGCGCCAGGCACTTCATCAGGGCTAATTTCGCTGGCGCGCTGGGCGAGATAGGCGTCGCCGATCAGCCTTTCAACGGGCACTGGCGTGGCATCGGGATCATCCATGTACTGCTGGCGATCGGCAAAAACGCGGTCCTCAATCTGCGCGATCAGGTGAATATATGGCGGAGAATTTAACTCCACTCCGTCGAAGGTCGCCTTCATATCGGCCTTCATCTTAAGCATCTGGATCAGGCCGACCCCACCCGAACTCGGCGGCGGCGCGGTAACCACCTGGTACCCGTTCCAGTCAGCGGTGAGCGGTTGGCGCCAGACCGCCTTGTAGGCTTGCAAGTCCTGCTTGGTAACGAGCCCGTGTCCATACATTTGTGTGGCAATCAGCTCAGCCGTGTGGCCTTCGTAGAACTCGCGACCGCCGTCGCTGGCAATACGGCCGAGTGTCTGCGCCAGCTCAGGCTGCCGGAACACCGCGCCTGTTTTGAGGTTCGAAAAATACACGTCGAAATTGGTCTTGCCGGTGAACCCCCGTGCGCTATCGTCGTGGGTCTGCTGCAGCCGCGAATCGACCTTGAACCCGTCGGTTGCATAGTGGATGGCCGGCGCCAGCACCTCCTTCCACTTCAGCTTGCCAAAGCGCTGCTGCGCTTCCCACATGCCTTCGACCGTGCCCGGCACCGCCACCGCGCGATTGCCCACCACGCTCATACCCGCGATCGCGTGTCCCTTGTCATCGAGGTACATCTCGCGCGTCGACTGCTGCGGCGCCCGTCCGAGGTAGTCCAAAAAATACGTCTTGCCGTCGACGAAGAGCGTCATGAAGCCCCCGCCGCCAAGATTGCCCGCATCCGGATAGGTGACGGCGAGCGTAAAGGCGATCGCCACGGCAACGTCCACGGCGTTGCCGCCTTCCTTGAAGATCTGTTGCGCCGTCTCAGCGCTGTACTGATCGGGCACTGCAACTGCCGAAGCGTCCAGAATCGGCTTCGGGGCCGTTTTCGCCAGCGCCGGGGTGCCGGCGGCAAGGTTCGCCGCGAGGCCCGCGACCAGCGCCACCGTAGAGGCCGCGAGTTTTAGCGCGATGTGAGTACTCCGACTCATGAGGGATTTCCTTTTCACACGTGTGGCGGATTCGACAACGCTAAGCGTGCCAGAGCGGCGCCGCGTCGGTCGCATCCTAAAGGCGTGATTCCGCCGCCAACAAAGCGTTTTACGTCCTGTTACAGCATGAAACAGGGCAACAACACAACAACAGCAGAGCAGGAAATACCGCGAAACGTTGGCTGGAGGCCGCACTCGGTCTGCTGGATGAAGAGGTGTCAGGTAGAATTGACAGACAAGTGAGCGCATTGCGCGCCCCCGACCGACTTTCTTCTTCTCGCATGAATACCGAACGCAACGACGCGCCCGCGGCATCCAACTTTATCCGCAACATCATCGACGACGACAATCGCTCCGGAAAGTGGGGCCAGCGTGTCGAAACGCGCTTTCCGCCTGAGCCGAATGGTTACCTGCACATCGGCCATGCGAAGAGTATCTGCCTGAATTTTGGCGTCGCACGCAGCTACGGCGGCATCTGCCATCTGCGCTTTGACGATACGAATCCGGAAAAAGAAAGCGTCGAGTACGTCGAATCGATTATCGACGCCGTCACGTGGCTCGGCTTCGAGTGGAACAAGGACGGCGCTGAGCACCTGTATTACGCCAGCGACTACTACGACAAGCTGTACGAGTTCGCCGAGATGCTGATCGAGCGCGGCAAGGCTTATGTGGATAGTCAGTCGGCCGAAGAAATGCGTGCTAACCGCGGCTCCGCCACGGAAGTGGGCACGCCCTCGCCGTTCCGTGCGCGTTCGGTAGAGGAGAACCTCGATCTGTTCCGCCGCATGAAAGCTGGCGAGTTCCAGGAGGGCGAACACGTCCTGCGCGCGAAGATCGACATGGCATCGCCGAACTTCAACATGCGCGATCCGGTCATCTACCGCATCCGCTTCGCACACCACTACCGCACTGGCGACAAATGGTGCGTGTATCCGATGTACGACTACACGCATTGCATTTCGGACGCGCTGGAAAACATCACGCATTCGCTGTGCACGCTGGAGTTCGAAGATCACCGGCCGCTATACGACTGGATTCTGAACGAGCTGGCTGAAGCGGGTATCTTCACGCGTCCGCTGCCGCAGCAAATCGAGTTTTCGCGTCTGAACCTCACGTACGCGATCACCAGCAAGCGCAAGCTGCTGCAACTCGTCAACGAAGGCCACGTGGACGGCTGGGACGATCCGCGCATGCCCACCATCGTGGGCTTGCGCCGCCGCGGCTTCACCCCGGAAGCGATCCGGTTGTTCTGCGAGCGCATCGGCGTGACGAAGGTCGATTCGTGGATCGACATGAGCGTGTTGGAAGGCGCGCTGCGCGACGATCTCGACGACAAGGCGCCGCGTACGGCCGCCGTGCTCGATCCGGTCAAGCTGATCATCGACAACTTCCCCGTAGACCTGATCGAGGAATGCAACGCGCCGGTGCATCCGCATCATCCGGAGCACGGCACGCGTGTCTTCCCGATCTCGCGCGAACTGTGGATCGAGCGCGACGACTACAACGAGGCGCCGCCCAAGGGCTACTTCCGCCTGTTCCCGGGCAACAAGGTACGGCTGCGTTATGGCTATGTGATCGAATGCACGGGCGCGGACAAGGACGAAAACGGCAATGTGACCGCAGTCCATTGCAACTACTTCCCGGACAGCAGATCGGGCACCGAAGGCGCGAACAACTACAAGGTCAAGGGCAACATCCACTGGGTCAGCGCCGTGAGCGCGTGTCCGGCGGAAGTGCGCATCTACGACCGTCTGTTCAAGGAGCCGCAACCTGACGCAGGCGGACGCGATTTCCTCGAAGCGCTCAATCCGGATTCGAAGAAAGTGGTCAACGCATGGCTGGAGCCGGGTGCGCGCGACGCACTGCCGGAACAGCGTTATCAGTTCGAGCGGCACGGCTATTTCGTCGCTGACCGTATCGATTCGAAGCCGGGTAAGCCCGTATTCAATCGGATCGTAAGTCTGCGCGACAGTTGGGGCAAGCCAGCGTAAGCTGGACCGGCGCAGCAGGCGTGGCATGGCCGCATCACGTTGCGGCCGGAAGCGACGGGTGAAGTTTGCCTGATGCATCCGGCCGGTTCGTTGCAAGTACGTAACTCGTTCGTTGCATAACGGTCCATCGAAAGCGACAGTGCACGCACAGTCCCGGGGGAAACGATGATGTTTGCAGTCAGCCATCCGTCACGCACGCGCCACGCGCTGACCGCGCTCACGGCGGCATGGTTCGCGTGCTCAGCGCAGGCACAGGAACTCACCGGCACCCTCAAAAAAATCCATGACGACGGCGTCGTCGTGCTTGGCGTGCGCGAAGCCTCGATACCCTTCTCGTACTCCGACGGCAATGGCACGGTGGGCTATTCGCAAGCGATCGCCCTGCAGATCGTCGAGCAGATCAAGAAAACGCTCGACCTGCCCGATCTGAAAGTGCGTGAAGTGACCGTCACCTCATCCAATCGCATTCCGGTGCTGCTGAACAATCAGATCGACCTGGAATGCGGCTCCACCACGCACACGCACGAACGTGAAAATCAGGTAGCGTTCTCCGACAGTTTCTTCCAGTACGCGGTTCGCATGATTGTGCGGCGCCGTTCAGGCGTCACCGATTTCGCAGACCTGGCCGGCAAACCGGTAGTCACAACCGCTGGCACATCCGACGAACGCTTGCTGCGTCAGTTGAACGGCGAAAAGCATCTGAACATGCGGATTACCAGCGCGCGGGACCATCCGGAGGCGTTTGCTGCGGTGAAGGAGGATCGCGCGGTGGCATTCGTGATGGACGAGCCGATCATCTACGGCTTCAAGGCGACCGACCCGCATCCGGACGATTTTGCCGTCACGGGTACGCCGCTCGGCTATGAGGTGTATGCGTGCATGTTCCGCAAAGGGGACGCGCCGATGCGTGACCTCGTGAACGGTGTGATCGAGCAGATGCAGACCTCGGGCGCGGCGGAACGGCTCTACAACGTGTGGTTCACACAGCCCATTCCGCCTCATGGCATCAATCTGAACTTCCCGATGTCGGCGGCGAATCGCGCCTTGTTTTTGCATCCGAACGATCGTGCGCTTGATTGATGGGTGTCTGCTGTGGTCTGTTCTACATGACGTGATGTGACGGGACGCGATGCGCAGTCACAGATCTTGATGCAATTCAGCGAGCGATAGAGTGGTCTGAAATAGCCGCGTGAGGCTGCGGCTTGCATACCGCTCGACCTCGTGCGCTGCGGCCCAGCGGTACGCGTCCATCTCAGGAATCATCGTGCCGTCCGAGCGACGCGGAAACAGCGACGTGCAGACGCAATGCGTCAGGTCCAGTTCGTCCGCTCTCGCACGCGCGGCGAACAGATGCAGATCCTTGTCACGCCGATAAACGAACAGGCCGAGATCTTTCAGGCGATCGGCGCCGATCGCGATGCCGGTCTCCTCGACCATTTCACGCAACGCCGTGACATGCGGCGCCTCGCCCTCCTCGCCGTGCCCTTTTGGAATATCCCAATGCGACGTCTCGGTGGCGTGGGCGAGCAGGACCCGCCCTTGCGGATCGAGCAGCACAACACCACAGGAAACGATGCGTGCGCTCACCGGCCCGAGACTCCGCCCGGCACCCGTGCTACGCATGAAGACGACAACAGACAGAGCATGTGCGCGTTTCCGCTGCGCCTGCTCAGTGCTTCTTCTGCAGTTGCCACGGACCGCTTGCGCCCTGACGGCAGAATTGCGGCTTCAGTGTCATCGATTGACCCTTGGAGTTCAGCACGACCGACGTGTCGCGGCAGGTGCGCTCACCGTCCTTGGCAGTGCTTTGCGGTGTGATGGTCGCATCGATACGCACACTGTTACCCGTACCCTCATTGACCCACGTAGCCGACTCGCCGTCCTGCTTGTCATCGAGCGCCTTCATCACGGCCGCCTTCACCGAGTCGATGTCACGCTGTTTCATGTAGGCCATCGGCGTGTCGTTGAGGAAACCCAGATTCGCTGCATAGGCGCCGACCGCACCGGCCAGCAGCACACCGCCCAACGTGACGTGGAACAGCTTTCGGATTCGCATCGACATTACGTGTTCTCCTCGAAGGATGATTCGGCGGCCACGAAGCGATTCGTGATCTGGACCTCAAAAGCATAGCATGTCGCCTGCTAGCCGGTGGGCCAGCGAACCACCTTAACGGGTCCGTCTCGATGGCGTCGGCCAAGGCGACAGCGAAGCAAATCGAACTGCGCGCTATAGCAATAGCGCTTGATTTCAGACTCGTCTCATAGGTGCAAAGGCGGCGACTCCCTAATATGAGATGCTCAGCGCGTCACCCAATCCGTACGCGCGCCATACATTGACGCTCCCATGGACTACTCATTCGCTCTCAAGTTCTTCGCCATCATGCTGGCGATTCTTTCCATCGCGCTGGTGCCGTTCTTCATGCGCCGCGATCCGGCTCCGGTGCGCAGCCTTGTGCAAATCGAAGCGTTGCCGCGCCCAGAATGGCCAAGTCTGATGACACGCATGGGAACAGCCACGCTTCTCGCGTCGTTCGTTCTGCTGGTTGGCGGCTGCTATCTGCTGATCGTCGGCTAACCCGCGGCCTACTCTACTCTCTGTTCCAAGGGGCGCTCAAGCGCCCCTTGTTGTTTGGCCCCCGCGCGTCGAGGCAGCGTTCACGTGGGATTACCCACCGGTTCCAATGCGCCTCAGCACGGCGGTCCTCACCATTCCTCCGGTCGGGTCCTTCGAACGGCACGCTTCACGCAATCCGCCCGATATGACCTGAACTGTATCTGTCAGGGCCAAAGCCAGCCTCGTAGAATGATCGAGCCCGCCACCCTCTGGATTGCCCATGCTGCAGATTCTCGGCAAGGCCACGTCGATCAACGTCCGCAAGGTACTCTGGACCTGCGCTGAACTCGACCTTCCCTTTGAGCGGGAAGACTGGGGCACCGGCTTCAGATCCACCGAGACCGCGGATTTTCTCGCGCTGAACCCTAACGCGATGGCGCTTTTGGCGTTGGTCAGGAATTCGCCCGCTCATCAGGACGCCGAAGCAATCAGGGCTTCATCGGCCAACTGGGCGAGTCATATCGGCATCCTGAACCGGCAGCTAGAATCCACCGGCGCATTTGTAGCCGGCCCGGATTTTTCGCTCGCAGATATTCCCATTGGCCTGTCGCTGAACCGCTGGTTCAGCACCCCGCTCGCTCACCCAGATTTCCCTGCCGTATCGGACTACTTCGAACGCCTGGCTGCTCAGCCGGGCTATCGCGACTACTGCCGCAATGGGACACCATAGGTCCCAGCCGATGGAATCGCCAGACGCCGGGGCCGCATAACTGCGCGCCGCGGAACACGCTCGACGCCCGTTGCCACCCATGTCGTACAACCCTGGTCTGACGATCGCCTGTATCGGGCGTGTAGATTGCTAGGCTCCGCAGTTGTATCCTCAAGGCCCTGAGGGAGCCATTACGCGTCCCGCCAACCGGAATTCGTAAGCATGAAACTTTCGTTGCCGCCGCAAGGGCGGCCAAACCGCGTGTATCCGACGGGCGCGCCCACCTTGCATGGGCTCGCGTCGGTCGTCACCGGTGTCGTCGTCGTGTGTGGGCTGTATTTCGGGCGCGCGGTGCTGATTCCGATCACGCTGTCCGTGCTGCTCAGCTTTCTGCTGGCGCCGCTGGTGGCGGCGCTGCGGCGTCTGCGCATGGGGCAGTTGCCGTCCATTTTCATTGCCGTGTTCTTTGCGCTAGCCATCGTGCTGGGCGCGGGGGCGCTGATTGGCGCACAAATCGTGCAACTGGCAGCGGATCTGCCGCAATACCAGGTGGCGATTGAACGCAAGATCGAGACGGTGCAGGAGAAAACCGTCGGCCGCGCCGATGTGCTGTTGGGCAAAGCGGCGGTCACACTGCAGCGGGTTGCGCCATCGCGACCGGCCGCGCCGCGCAGTTTCGGCAAGGCCAGCAAAAACGCGCCCCCCGCGCCATTGCCCGTCGAGGTCCACGAGCCCGCCCTCACGCCCATGCAACTGGCGCAACGGGCCTTTTCGCCCGCCATCGCGCCGCTCGAGACGACCTTTATTGTGCTGGTCGTGACGATCTTCATCCTGCTGCAACGCGAGGACTTGCGCGACAGACTGATCAGCCTGTTCGGCTCGCGCGATCTGCATCGCACCACCACCGCCATCAACGACGCCGCGAGCCGCCTGAGCCGCTACTTCGTCGCGCAACTGGGCCTGAATCTCAGCGTGGGCGCCGTGCTCGCGGTGGGACTCGCCGGCATTGGCGTGCCCGGCGCCCTGCTGTTCGGCGTCGTCGCCGCGCTGCTGCGCTTCGTGCCGTACATCGGCGTCTGGATTGCCGCCTTGCTGGCTGTGTGCCTCGCCGCGGCGATTCAGCCCCAATGGACGATGGCCGTCTGGACACTGGTGTTGTTCGTGGTCGTCGACCTGGTCGCAGGCCAGGTGGCCGAGCCGCTGCTGTATGGCCGCCGCTCCGGGCTTTCGCCCCTCGCGGTGGTGGTCGCCGCGATTTTCTGGAGCTGGCTGTGGGGGCCGGTCGGACTCGTGCTGTCGACGCCCCTCACGCTGTGTCTCGTCACGTTGGGCCGCTATGCGGATCGCCTGAATTTCCTGACCATCCTGCTAGGTGACCAGCCCGCGCTGACGCCGGCGCAGACCTTCTATCAACGCCTGCTCGCGGACGACCCTCACGAGGCCATCGTGCAGGCAGACCGTCTGCTTGGTGAGATGTCGGTGACCGACTACTACGATCAGGTCGCGCTTGAGGGGCTGCGCCTCGCGCGCAACGATGCGCTGCGCGGCGTGCTGACGTCGGAACAGCTCGCGCGCTTCAACGAGGCGGTGGTGGATATCATCGAAAACCTCGAAACGGTGGATGGTGCGCCAGACCGGCTGCCCCAGGCCGAGGGGGGCGAGCCCAGGCAGGCGGGCGACCGCGCCGAGCCTCGCTATGGCCCCGTTGACGGCGACGACAGGGGGGATAAGCCGTTCGTCGCTGTCGACGCGGTCGTTCTGTGCATCTCGGGACGCGGTGCATTCGACGAAGTGGCCACGGCAATCGCCACACAATTGCTCGCCCGGCAACAGATCACCACGGTCACCACAACCTATGAACACTATCGCAACACGCGCGGTGGTGGGCGCGAGGCGGACCGCGCCAACATCATCTGCATCGTCTCGCTTGATACCGCCGAAGCGCCCCCTTATCTGCGCAACCTCTTGCGACGCATTCGCAGCCAACCCTCTCCCGCCACGGTGATTGTCGGGTTCGGCGGGCAGACGGAAAGCACGCCCGACCTCGGAGTGGCGGGTAGCGCGCGCAACGCGACGACCTTCCGCGGTCTGATAGAGGAATGCAGGACGGCGGTGGTCGCGGCAGGACGTGATGAGCACGTACAGGGGACGGCCTGACCGTTCCTTGTCGCGCGGGTCGTTGCTGCGCGCCGCTACAATACGTCAGGCACCCATCGCATCTTCAAACCCCGCCATGCAGCATCTGAAATACCTCGCCGCCTATCCGGCCGCCCTACAGGACAAGGTTCGCCGGCTGATCGCCGAACAGCAACTGGGCGCTTATCTTGCCGACAGGTATCCGCGCAGACACGCGGTGCAGACCGACCGTGCGCTCTATGACTACTGCGCAGAGATCAGGCGCGAGTTCGTGCGCAGCGGGCCGTCCATTGACAAGGTCGTCTACGACAGCAAGCTCGACGTGATGCGGCACGCGCTCGGGCTGCACACGACAATCTCACGGGTGCAAGGCGGCAAGCTCAAGGCGAAAAAAGAGATTCGCATCGCGTCGCTGTTCAAGGACGGCGCACCGGAATTCCTGAAAATGATTGTCGTGCATGAGCTGGCGCATCTGAAGGAAAGCGAGCACAACAAGGCGTTTTACCGGCTGTGTGAGTTCATGCAGCCGGGCTACCATCAGACCGAATTCGACTTGCGCCTGTATCTCACGCATCGCGATCTGGTGCGCGAGCAGGCTCAATAACAAAAAAACCCCGTGCGGGCTGAGCCGAACGGGGTTTTATGCGCGGTTTCCTGCGAGGCGGCGCGTGGCCCCGCTGACCGGATGGTGGCCCCCCCACGAGGAAACACATTTATCGCCCTGGAACCTGCAAATGCTGCATCACAGGCATTCCGGACAGGTTATATGCCCCCATAAATGCCACCACTTCAATCGGGATTGGACTGCGCGGATGAATATCCCTGGCTGGTGGTCGCTGTCTCATGCGATGGGCGCGCGCAGCCTAAACGTTGCCGGCTTGCGATCGAAAGCACACGACCCGTTGCGATCGCCCTCCCCAGCGAAGTTGTGATCCGCGCGGCGAATTGCGGCGTACAGCAGCCGTTCGCACCTACAACCGCACAGAACGTCGCGGCGAGCGGCGGGCATGTTGCAGGCGTGGACAGATCAGCGATCACTGACAATTCGACATCCGCGCTGCGGTCCACTTAGTTCGTGCTTCTACCGACCAACGGGTATGGCGGACTTCGCCCTGCTGTCGCACGCTTGGCGTGCATTGCCTTCAGGAACCGGCACCACCCGCCTCTGAGCCGCCGGCAACGTCTAACGAGCGAAATCGCTCAATCAGTTGCTGGTTATAGTCATCAAGATAGATCTGCAATTCGCGCCGGCCGATCAAGCGAACGGAGGCGGCAGTAGCCAGCTCAAGTGCCGACCTCGTGAAATAGGAATTCGTCACCACCATGGCCTCGTCGCAGCCATAAAAGCTCTTGGCCGAGATCGCCTCCTGCACGGCGCCATTACCAACACTGCCAGAATAGTTTTTGGCTTGAATCACCATTTTCTTGCCGAACCTTGTCGCGAAAAGATCAGCGCCTTGATCACCGCTCAACTTTGTGCCCTCTACATCGAAGCCTAAAGTTCTAAACAGCGTTGCGAGGAATTTCTCAAAACTGTACCCGTCCATGGCGTCGACGTGATACATCGTGACATATTGGTTCGGATCAAAGTATTCTAGTTTTGTTTCGAGTCGCCCGACGAGAATGTCGAAGTAAATGTGTTCACACGTTGCCAACCAAGATTCGAAAATATCCTGCGGCAAAAGTGGGATTCCGTACATCGAAGACGCTTCGTCCGAGAACGGCAACTTCGGATGCCGAATGTTGTTCTTCCACAAAAAATATAGAAGGAGACTCAAGTCCTCTCTGAAGCTCACACCTGTCTCTTGAATCCACGACCGTAGGATATCGAACACAGAACCTTGCATGTGCCTCGAAATTTCCGCGGAAAAACCCATGTATGAGTTGTTGAAATCTGTCGTATATAAGAGCTTATCTAGTAGATGTGGAAGATCTTCAAGCTCATTGAATCCCTTCCGAATGAGAACCTCTCGGAACAACTCCCAAGGTGAGTACGACCCGTTCATGCGCGCGCCCGGAGTTGCGACGTCGTTGCCGGCCGACTCTCCACGTCTGACTGTATGAATGAAATTCGCGAAATATGGATTTCGAAATTCTGAATATTTCTTTAATACACTTCGAAGCAGTTCAGCTAACTGCGCTTGCTCTTTCTTCTTTCCTAACAAGTCTTTCAAAAACCCCTTCGTTTGATATTGAAAGTCTGGGTAGAACGAAGGATCAAGGGGGACTTGCTGTCCTGGCGCCGGGCGCTGCACCGAATCCTGCAGGGAATTGGCAGTGCACCACGGACACGTCGTTTCAAACGAGGTTTTTCGGCAGGCGCTGCATCGGTAGATCATTTATTTCCTCCGCGCTCGACGCGCAGCGTTGCATTACAGTGCGAGCAGCAGTATTCCACGAATTGAATTGCGACACTTCTTCCGGGTCCGCTATTGCCTGATGTGGTCCGCATGAGGCGACCGTAGCAGCCGGTCATAGCGTCGCTGGTCAAGCGCCGCGTTTTTAGTGTGCGGCAGTATTCATGTGATGCAAAGGAAGCGCGGATCGACTTCCCACGTGCATTCTGTCGCTCGGAAATCATCACGTATCTTCGTGGGCATGCACTTTGTCTTCCTCTCGCAAAAGTCGATGCAGAAGTCGATGGCAGTTTGCGCACAGACATTGCACGTCATCGAGCGTCGTTTTGTGTTGGGACCCCATCTGGCGGACGTGAGTTGTCGAGTGATGGACTTCGATACAAGCTTCCGCATGCTCAGTTCCGAATGCGGCAACTGGATCCAGCTTGCAACGCTCGCAGGTGAGCTTTCCGTGAAGACGCCTAAACTGCGCCTTTTTAGCTTTTGCCAGTCCGGTGGACCGCTCTCGCCTGAGATGCGAGACAAGTTTCCGATCGCCTTCCATCCACTCCTGTTCCGGCATCGACGCCGGATCGCTCGACGGAGAGTCGGAGTCTTTCGGCACAATTTGATAGCCAGCGTCTCGCAGAAGCGCAAAACATAGCGATGCTTCGTCCCCTGAAAAATGCTTCGGCTCGATTGCCGCACCGTCTAACGCCATGGACAGGGCAACGCCAAAGACGGCTTTCGGTGCAAACCGTTTACCGTTCTCGGCGATCAGGTCGTATTTCGTGGATGAACCAAAAGCGTGGCTTACATCCCCGCTATGAAACAATTGAACGGACTTCCAGATGTACTCAGGCGTGGCCTTCTTTAGCACGTCCGCAGGAAGTCGTTCGCTGCTCTCGGCGGCAACATACCGTACGTATCGATAACCGGCCCCCTTCAACTTTCGCTCGGCCTCTTTGAGCAATTGTTCGTCAAAAAATCGGATCCATTCCGTTTCGAGAACTAGCGCTTCCACGGAAAGGTCCAGACGTCCACTTTCCCAGAGCTTGACGAAGCCGTCAGAGGGATTTTTGCCTCCCACCAGCTTTGCCACAGTCAAATAGCCGCCATCTGCACCCAGCATAGAAAGAAACTGCCGGGGGTCGTATTTTAAGTCGCGCTTCGCCTCTGCCGCCTTTTCGCGAAGAAACGCTGTGAACCATTCGTTGCTATGTTTATCCATCAGCTCTCTCGGAAACGTCAGCAAACCTGCTTTTAATACCTTTCGGCAACAGGCGCTAAAACTTGAGCGACCTGACGGACCAGCAACTGGCGGCGAGCTCCGCGGAGGCGCGCTAGTCGATCGCTTCGACTAACCTCCGGAGCGGAACTTGAAGCAGCCGGTCGCATCCTGGCACAGAAAGACGACTTTTAGCCGAACGGAGCCGATATCGACCGTCCCGCCTTGATCACTAATATTCCGAACGATGCTGGCCATTCTGATGTCTCTTTCCGAAACTGCGCACCCGCGCAAGGGTCCGTCTGTGCGCCATGGCGAACGACTGAAGATGGTCCGCTTGGTGCCTCATGCAAACGGCATGCGAAGCCAGAATCTAGCTGGTCGTCTACAGGCAGCACCGACCCTTCTGAGACATTCGCTGCGCCGCCCAGCAAAGGGCAGCTCGCGGACGCGAAGCGGCCACCGGCATAGCGGGCCAATTCCTGAAGCGAAATGATCACCTGTTTCGGGGCATTCATTGCAAGACCGAATGTCGATTCGAGTAATCGCTCGCTGCAGTGAAACAGTACGATCTACAATTGACCTGACGAGTTGGTACTTCCGGAAAACTCGATTCGTGCGTCCGACAAAAGTGAGATCAAACAGGTCCACGGTCGAGGTGATTCAACTTTCATGAAATCCTTTGATGCCGAACTACGACTTCAAACAGCTCTCCCCACACGACTTCGAGGAACTCTCGCGCGACCTGATTCAGGCTCGCGACGGATTCACCCTCGAATCATTCAAGACGGGCCGAGACCTTGGTATCGATTTTCGCCGCGCGAGCGCGGCCGGCGACATTATCGTCCAATGCAAACACTACGCCGGAACCGGTCTTGCCGGCCTCATGGCCGAACTCAAGAAGGAGGTGATCAAAGTCTCCAGGCTGAAGCCAGCGCGCTACATGCTCGTGACGTCAGTCGGATTGACGCCATCCAATAAAGCGGATATCCAGGCACTGTTCGGCGCCGTGCTTGCGACCGAGGACATTTTGGGCCCCGATGACCTAAACAATCTACTCGGTCTCTATCCAACAATAGAGCAGCAGCACTACAAACTCTGGCTGACAAGCAGGGCCGTGCTTGACCGCGTAATCCACAATGCATCGCTCGTCCAAAGCGAATTCGACGTTGAACAGGTGCACCGCGATATTCGCCGCTACGTACGTAGCGCTGCATATCCACGTGCGCTAACGATGCTTGAGAGCGATCACGTGGCAATCATCTCCGGCGCGCCGGGAGTCGGCAAGACTTCGCTTGCCAAGGTGCTGCTCTACGCCTACCTTTCGCGTGGCTACGAAACTATTTCGATCCTTACTGACTTTCAAACCGGCCGTGAGCGCTATCAACCTGGCAAGAAGCAGATTTTCTATTTCGACGATTTCCTCGGCGCGACATTTTCAGGTGAGCGCACCACCGCATTTACTCGCAACGAGGATCGTGCAATTCTAGATTTTATTGAGATGGTTCGAGCCTCGCCCACCGCTCGGTTGGTCATGACAACCCGCGAACATATTCTCCAACAAGCAATTGCCACGTCCGAAAAGCTTGCGCATTCCAGCCTCATCGACAGCCGCTGCGTACTGGCGATCGGAGACTACAGCCGAGTGCAGCGTGCCGAAATCCTATATAACCACATATATTTCAGCGACTTGCCAGATGACTATCGGGCGGCGCTTCTCGCCGACCGCTTCTACATGGAAATCGTCAAACACCGCAAATTCAACCCGCGGTTGGTCGATTGGCTGTCGACCTTTCGACGTGTCAAATCGGTTCCGCCTGAGCGATACCAGAGCTTCGTGCGCGATTTAATCGCCGATCCAGCTGAGATATGGCGTTACGCCTATGAACAGCAGATAAGCGATGCCGCACGCAGCGTTCTGCTTACGCTGTATACGTTCAGCGGCAAATGTGGTCCTCATTTACTCGAACGTGCTTTCCGAGGGCTTCATGCGCTGCGGGTTCAGCGCTACGGATTAAAGACCGAGCCTTCGGATTGGCGCCGGGCACTCAGCGAGCTCAACGGGTCGTTCGTCCGACCCGGAAATCGAATCGAAGTCATTGATCCGTCGGTCCTCGATATGCTCAACGCCGTCGTACGCCACGACACGCCCAATGCGCTAGATATGATCGAGGGTGCGGTCCGATTCGAACAGGCTCGTCGCATCTGGACTTTCGCGCTCGCCAAGGAAAACACCCGCGTCCTTAACTACCTCGTTAGCGAGGCGGCGCGCATCGCCGACACGTTCAGGCGCCTGCTTGCTGCACCGCGCAGCGTTTTGATGGATAACGTCGTCGCCTTTGTCGATGACAGCATCGAGCTCCGTATTGCGACTCTGATCGAATTAGCGGAAAAGCTCCAGTCGGACGTGCTCAGTCAAATCGTAACTTCCGCGATTGATGGCCTCATCGCCAGTTGGAAATCTGAAGGCACCCACATCGGTGACGGCATCGCACTGCTGGCTAAGATCGAGGCCAGTACTCTCTCGATACAGCCGTCTAATGAAGTGGTACGCATGCGCATCGCCCGCGCGTTGACGATGGAAGCGTCAACCGGTTGTAGGTCAGACGAGCTCCGCGAACTATTGGAGGCGCTAGAGTCACAGGACCTTGACGACGCGATGAAGGACCATCTCTACACTGCTGCCAAGGTTTATAGCGCGCGCTATTTCGACCATGAATTGTCCGAGTGCAAGTCCGAACCCGAATATGAAACTCTCATGGACGATCTCGCGACAATCGCTAGCCGTACGGATTTCAACTTAGACGGGCCGATCCAGACAACTCGCGAAGCTAAGGCTGAGTTCGAAGAGCATCAAGAGGCATACGCAGATCAGAAATATGAAGAGTGGAAGGAGCAGCGGCATGAAATGAGGGACGACGATCGCACGCTCGACGACCTTTTCGATTCCCTGCGCTAGTCTAGTTGATAGCTTAAACCGACTCAAAACTAAAACACAGCGCAGGCTGATTCCTATCGAGCAAGCGGCTCGACCGCCCTCGTGGAGGCATTGGCGAATGGCTCTAGATGGCCGGTTACTGCCTCAAGCAAACAGCATGGACTTCCGAATCTCGCATGGTCGCGAATGCGTTCTCTCGACCCGTTACACTCACCCGCGCGGCTCGGAAGCGCTCCCTCGATGCAGTCAGCGTTGCACTTTACAGACCCTATATTTTAGCCATGCCAGGATGTTCTGATCAGTGACCGCTTTGGGATGCGAATCATTAAGCGTCAGATATCCGTAGAATCCGCCATTTTGATCGACGATAACGGGCGGATCAGATGCCATGTCATTGCAAGGGCTTTCTGAAGATATGTCTGATCCGTATTGACCTATGTCATTGAAAATACTCTGCGGCGAAATGTCTGAGCCGTATTGACCGATATCATTTTGAACTGAGTCAGCTGCCAGGTCCGAGCAGTTCAGGCAGCCCAAATAGACGTCATGGCTCGCGCCCCCGAACAACATGAGTTTGACCTGCGCCTGCGCCATGCCGGAAGCTGTTGCCAGCACGGCTAACAATAATATTTTTCTAACGTTCATTTCTGGTCGCCTTCTTGGTTACCGATTGCGCCGATCGGCTCAGTTTGACCCTCTGCGGACTTCTAGCCTAGCGAGACGTCAATGACGGGTTTCGAATGTGGGCCAGACGCTAAATGATGCTACTGCCGACCAGAGCCATAGATATGGGCGGCTATTGACTTTGACTGCGCAGGCTCGTCAGCCATCCGAATATTCGCCTTGCCTCTTCTTTTGCCCTCGGAGTTAGGGACGTCGCGATCTCATCCGGTGTCATTGATGCGTCGGCCCATACTTCTTCCGTTCCCTCACCCGTGTCATAGACTTTCATACGCGATTTGATGCCACCATCTAACGTTTTCGTCTCGTTGCGCAGGAATCTAATGCTTCGAGCGATAGCGCGTACCTGGACCTTTTCGCTAGACGCGTAGACTGCCAGTGACCGCGATGGCGCTTTTGCCAGGCGTCTTTTCAGCGAGGTGATGTCTTTGACAGACTCATCGCGAGCAATGCCGTGTATTCCAATAGCGGTCAAGTGATTAAAATCGCCGAACCGCATATTCTTAAGGCTATGACCTTTACGGATGTATTCAATGACGTACCAAAATTCCCAAGGGTCAGTATCGTCGGCGTCAACCTCTAGCAGCACGTGCAAATCCCACGATGCGTTGCTTTCCCCCAAGCTGCGGATAAAAGCGTATTTGTCCTCGCTTCCCGTCCTCGACTCACGCCTGTGCTGCTCAATTCGCCGGCTCGGGTCCGACGTCCGTCCAATGTAGAAGGGAACTTCCCACGGCCCTTCTTGAAGATCTTGGGCTGTTCGGAATTCGTCATAGACCAGCGCATAGATAAACTTCTTCTCAGGCGCGCTCATTGATTGTCTTTGGGCAAGGGATAGAAGAGGGGTAGGTGGTCCGCGCGTCGAACGGATCAGCGCCAAATAGTCGCACGGGGCTCCCGTCTAAGGCAATACAAAGGGAACTAGTTCAGTTGCCAAACCATTCGACGAGTCGAGATTGATATAGTGAGCTCTGCCGCACGTTGATGCTGGAAGGGAAATTGTCAACTGCAGGCTGAGCGCGGCGACCCGCCCCCGAGTGGTTGCGTCGGCTGGTGAACGAACAAAGTGTTCATCGCTTCGTGGCAGTTCCGATTACACGATGATTGCACGCCGCCGGTAACCTCAACATGAGCGATGAACCGCGGTAGAAATCAGAGACCACAGTGAAAAAGTTCGTGAACGAAAGCAATCCGCATCCAATTAGTAATTCGTCGGTTTTCGGGGCAGACCGGCCGTTCGAATGACGGCACTGTGCGATTGAGGAGGGGCAGCAAATGGCCGGTTGCGGGCGTACTAGGACGAAGTGTTGTACAGCGACACTGGCAAACCCGTGGGGCATATGGCGTCAGCTTTATGCGCCGGAATCGCTTGCATTGCTCCGGTCGGCAGCATCGTAAAGCCTGAAGCCCGACTTCGGCGTGGCTACGCCTTTTCGTTTCAGCTTTGGCAGCGCTATCAGTTCCCCGCCATCCGGCAGCCAGCAGAGAAGTCCGTCGAGCCTGAGCGTCCACCAGCAGCGTTCTATGCCATCCCAGCGGGCGCCGAGCGCTTTGGCCATGTCTTTCTCTTCGTAGGGCACGCAGAGCTTTATGCGTGACCCTGCCAGGGTTTCAGCGCTGGGCACCGCTAGCCGGATTCGGGCTTCTACGAGCGTTGCAGGAGCGCGTTCCTGTCTGGCAAGTGCGCGAGCACGGCGGTGTGCTGCCCTGGAACGACGGCTCATCATCAAGCCTCGAATGCGAACTCGCCATGAACCTGCCGCGCCGCCCGCTGATAGGCGGCAGCGGCTTTGGCAGGGTCTTTGAACATGCCAAGATGGCGGTTCTTTCCGCCTTTCCTGATCGACGCGAACCACTTTTTGCAGACCGGATGCCAGTACACACCTCGATAGCCGGAAGCGTTACTGCGACGGAGTGCGTTGGCCGAATTGCCGGAATTGTCGGCCTTGCGAAGGTTGCGAATCCGGTTATTTGTCTTGCAATGGTCCCGATGATCAAGGATAGATACAGGCCACTCACCGTGATACAGCGTCCATGCTATGCGGTGCGCGTAGATAACCGTGCCGAGCACACCGACACGGAGATAGCCGGTAGTGGGGTCAACCCAGCCTGCCACGCTACCAGCGGGAATGATCCCGCTCCGGCCCTTGCGGTCTACACGCCATGTAATGACGCCCGTTTTGGGGTTATAGGAAAGCACGCGGCGTAGCGCTTCGATATCAACCTGACGAAATGACATGGCACCACTCCAGAGAAAAATGTAACAACCTCCTTTACGAAGGGTTTTCTCCGGTTGGTGACCTATCCTGGTGGTATCGGCTGCTACCGTTTTTTCGAATGCGAGGTCGTTATGCTTACCGACGTGAAATTCGGGTTGGAACTAGGGGGCGAATGCCTAGTGGCCATCGTGCTTACCGCCTTGCTCTGCGAACTCATCGCCTGTTTTCCCGGCTGGCTGATCAGCAGCATCAGGCGCATCGGGAGCGTGGGTCTCGTCGCGACTATCCGCGCATCCTCAGACGCGACCGGGCGAGCACTTAACGTCATCCTCTCCACCCTTCTGGGCATCGTCTTGATAGCCGCTGTTTTCGCCGCTGTTGCCCTGTTCCCTGCCCTTGCTGTCGTAGGGGTATGGGTATTACTGCTGTGCTCAATCAGGTCGTTTGGCAGGCACGTAGACGGGATCATTGAGCGCCGCCACGACGAAGTAACAGGGTTACTGCGCCAGCAGAACGACCTACTGCCCCAGCGTAGTGCCGGCGTTACCGCCAAGAAGACCGACTAGGGGCGCTCCCCGAGCAATACCACCGCCCATCTTTTGCATAAGGTCCAGACGCCGAGCCAGCAGTGTCAGCATGGCCTGCCGTCCCGCGTTCGTTCCGTAAGCTGGTATCAGTGCGCCGAGCGCCGCTGATGCTACCGGATGCTCGAAAAGCAATTCCGGGTGTGAAGCGAGCGCCGCCAGTCCACCAATCTCCAGTCCGCGCCCCACTGTCCCTGAATCCGGAACCTTGCTACCCAATACCTGCTGCGCCTGCGTTGCAAACTGGTTATTAATGCCGCTCGTAGTCGCACGCTGCGCCTGAGTCGAGCCTGCACGCACGGCGTTCGCATACTGGGCGGGGGTAAAGATGTTCCCATTGTTGAATGCACCCTGCATGCCTGCGGCGCGTTCAATCTGCTTGTATCGAGCCCATGCGTTATTCGCGTTCGCAAGCCTGTCCGCCACATTCGCATTGGGCACTTGCCGCTGCACCTGTGCCGCCAGTGAATCATTAAGGTCATCCACCGCATTCGCAATGGCATAGTTTTGTGGCGTCAGGTTGTTACCCAGCCGGTTGTTGCGCGCAACGGTGTTTAGATATGAACGCGTATCCCCCCACTGGTTGCCAGTCATTACATTGCCAGCAGACAGTTTTTGTCTGACCTGATTATCAAGAATATCGTTGAACTGCTGGAGCGCACCCGGCGCATTCTGCGCCACGTCATTCTGGATATTATTAACGTCCGCAATGAACTGGCCACGCAACCGGAACTGCGGTACGGAATCAGCAATATCGTTATATTCGCTGCCGATCTGCGAGCGGATTGAATCGATTGCTGGCGCGCCGGTCGCTACATCTCCTGGCAACTGGCCACGAATGGGAGCAAGTGCATCCTGATAGAGCACACGGTTGAACTGGGCAATATTCTGCCGCTGCGCTGCTGCCTGTGCTTCTGCGAGAACCGGGATGCTGCCCGCCTTTTCCTCAAGGGACGCGAGCGGACCACCGATAGCCTGACCGGGCATGGGCGTAATACCGTTGTCCATCATGGTCCGTGCGGCGGGCGTGAGGGGCACGCCGCCAACCACTCGGCCCAGCACGTTTGCCGCTGCACCACCGAGACCACCGCCCGCGACGCCGAGCGCGAGACGTTGACCAAGGTCCGCTGCCGTGGTGCCTGAATCGACGGGCTGGGCAGCAGCGCCAAGGCCACCAGCGACAGCACCCTTACCCAATGCCTCGATCAGGTTCGCAGCCGGCCCTACGGCTCCTGGCGCAGCCATTGCAACGGGGTTCGCCATGGTGGAAGCCACGTTCCCCACCACCTGTTCCGTCTTTGTCGCGGGAGACGGCGTATAGCGGTCAATCATGCCCTTCAGGATCGTATCCACGTCCTGCAAATGCGGATCATGCCCAAGCCAGCCGCCGACCGTATTGAATACAGCGTTCGCCGGATTGCCAATGACACCGGCTGCATCCGCGAGACCATGACCCGCCGCTCGTGCGGTTAGTCCAAGCTGGCGCACAAGCTGCTGGCCTGTCGATAGCGATGGCGGTCCTGCGAGCATGGCAAGCTGATCGTTCGTCATCTGCGAAAGATCGGGAGTCTGCTGGGCAGAAGCTGCTGGTTGCTGCTGGGCAGGAAGGTTTGCGGGAGCCTGCGCAGGGGCTGCCTGCGAAGCTGGAGCCTGTGGCGGACCTGCGAGCGCAACAAGCTGGTCGTTGGACATCTGCGAAAGGTCGGCAGGAGGGTTTGCAGGCTGTGACGCGGCAGGTTGGGCAGGAGGCGTCGGGTCCACAAACGGACTTGCAACTGTGGATGAATTCTGCGGGCCTTCAGCGGCATTCGCTGACGGCACTACGGCGTTAGCGATGGATTCGAGAATACCAGGCTGCTGGAGCGTCTTGTGTGCCGCCGCAACCTTCAATGCATAGCTCTTGTCCTGTGCATAACCACCGGCCTGCAATGCCTGTCCAAACCGGGCAACATTATTGCCGGCGCCGACCGCATCGGGAAAACGCGACTGAATGAGGTTCACATATGAATCCGCGAAGTCATCCGGCGACTGGAAAGTCTGATAGCTATCTTTCGATCCCGTCGCATTGTCGGTTGCCTGCACGCCGCCCTGCTGCCCCTTCGGCACCTTCATGTTGCCGAGGTTGTTCGTACCAGGGATAACGGATTTGCCCCAGCCTGTCTCAAGTCCCCACTGCGCAAGAATTGCAGTCGGATCGACGCCCAGTGCCTGACCGGCCTGTGCAGCCTGCGGGCCGTAAGCGGACGCGAAATTCGAAGGCGACGGATTGACCATCGCAACTAGCTGATCGTTGCTGAGGCTGGACAGGTCCATCTAGTACCCCGGTACGCCGCGTTGACGCAATAGCGCACGAGCCTGAGCCTGTGCGTTTACCGCACCAGGCGCGGCAGCGGGACCACCCGATGCACCAGCACCGCCAGCACCCTGAGGCTGTGCAAGCATATTTTGCGCAGCAGGCGAGAGCAGGTTATTGAAATCGTTCCTACGCGTGGATTGCTGGTATTGCCGCTGGAATCCGCGTAGCTGCCCAGTCATCAGGGATTGAAAAGTGTTGATCGCACCGCTTAACTGAGCGGGGCTGTTTGCCGAATTCAATGAATCCTGGAGTCCCTTGCGATCCCCCTCGGGCACGACACCGCCAACGATGGCTTTTCCCACCTCAGCCGCAACGATCTGCTTGGCCGCGTCGAAGTTCGTAGGAGCAGCAACGCCAAGCTGCTGCGCAGTTTCATTGGCTGCACGGTTGATAACCTGCGTATTGCCGTTGTTCAATGCCTGTGCAAGCTGTCCAAGCGTATTCATGTGGTCGATGGAAACGCTCATGGAACGCACTGTGTTTCCGTTAGTGCCAGACATGAATTCGCCGTAAGCCTTCTGCGAAGTTTCGTAATTCTGAGCGTTATAGTCCGGCGCGATCTGTTTGACGCGGTTCATCACCCACTGACCAGCGGGGGAGCTTGTCAACGCCCGTCCTGCAAGGGGCGGCTGGGTATAGTTCGCGATCGATTGAGCGAGACTCTCATTGGCGACCGGATCGCCAAAATTCTTCGCGGTATCGATGTTTTGCTGGAATGCTCCGCTCACGGTGTTGAGTGCCGCATCGTATTGCTGGTATTGCGGCGTGCCGGGTTGAAACTGGTCCCGAAGGCGCATCAGTTGCTGGACCTGTGCAGCTTTGCTATCCGGAGGAGGATTGTTGTTCTGCGTGACGCCAGCAGGCGTGCCAGAGCCACCAGCCTGTGGTTGCTGCTGGCCGCTCTGGTCCTGCTGCATCGGGTTGACGCGGATTGCTCCAGGAGCCAGCGTGTACGGCTCCAGCCCTTTCAACCGTGCCTGCATCTGGGCGAAGTAGCCAGGATTCGTCATCTGGGCCATCGACATCGCATCCTGCGGCGACATGCCAGCCTGGATCGCGCCCTGTAGCAACCCATTAAAGTTGGGCATGCCACCACCGCTCCCGGTTGAAATGGGTGTAGATGGCGGGGCCTGGTTTGCAGGAATGCCAGCCGTCTGCATGGCCTGCTGCGTGGCAGGACCGACACCCGGTTGCTGGGCAGGCGTCTGCCCAGGCTGTGTACCCGATGAATCGGTTTGCAGGTAATCGGCCGGGTTGAAGTTCGCCGCCTTCTGCGCACGTTGCAACGCGAGTTGCTTCATCTGGGTTTCGAGCGGCAGTTGCTGGAGAGCCGTCGCGTTCTGGATACCCTGCGCCATATTCTCGCCAATCGGAGCATGACTGTTTAGCATCATGCCGATGCCAGCCTGAAACATCGGATTGGTCATAAGGCCGCTCAGGATGCCTGACAAACCACCACCGCTATCATCAGCCATTTTAGGATTCCTCAGTTACGGTTTGCCTGCCATCCCTGGCATACTGGGAGCCATGCCAGGGATGGCAGGACGTTGTAGAGCAAGGCGTTGCGCTTGCGCCGCAGCCAGTTGTTGCCGGAGCAAGGCAGCCGCCTGCTGGCTCTGGGCTAAATTTGGCTGGTTCTGCCCAGCGGATGCAGCCATCTTCTGCGCGTTGACTTGCTGTAGGTTTTGCTGATTTTGACTCATCCCGTTGAGCAGGCTGGTTGCAACGCTCGTTGGCGACGGGAAGCCGCCGCTGCCGTTGTTCCCACCAGCCGGGATAGAGGCAAGTCCGGAAAGAAGGCCTTTGTTGCCCCCTCCGGTCATCATGTTCAAGCCCTGCGCCGCCTGACCCCACGAATTGCCTGACCCAAGCGACGACAGAAATTGACCGAATGCGCCGCCGCCCTGTCCGCCACCACCGGCATTCTGGCCAGTTGTGCCGCCAGCGGTTTGTTGCGGCTGGCCAAGACCGCCGCTGTTCAAACTTGAAATGAAATCATCAAGCCAGGCCATTTTGTTTACCCTTTAATGGACCACTTCCGGAGCGTCATACAAGTCCGTTCTGAGAAGCCCGTGGCGTTTCGCATCCAGACATGACTCGATCATGTCGCTGAAACCTTTTTCGAATTCAAGAAACTGGGCCGGACTGAGTCGTTCTTTAAGCGCCGCCATCGCAAGCTCGAATGCCTCAAGCGCAACCGGATGCTCGAAATTCGAAACCGAATCGAGCATCTGATTGACGAAATACCGAGCTGCGGCATCGTTCTGCAATGCAAATTCCAGAGAATCGATATCAATATCCATTTTTCGATGTCCTGAACATGGAAAAAGGCCCCTGAGGGCAGACTAGCGGCATCAAGCGGGCTAGCTGTTCAAGGGCCTTTCGGATTGCCTGCCATCAAGGTCAGGGCACTGCATCCTTACCCAATGAGGGCATGGAGTTGATTCGAATTAGTTACGCTCAAGAATTGCGTCGATCATACTCAATTCCTTGAGTAAATCGCCTTTTCGGATTTGGGCCGCCCGAAGCAGGCCAACGCGGGTTTTCGGTGTAATCGATGCGGTTTTACCAGTCGCGAGACGATGGCCTTTCACATTGCTTACACCAGCAGAAGTCACCACCGAGCTTCGCACACCCTCGATAAGCGGGCTTGCCAGCCAGTCTTTGATGAGTTCATCGCGGTCCATGTCGCCTTACCTCGAATCGAGCACTTCCAACCAATTGTAACAGATGTAATGTTAGTTGACACGGTATAGTATGTCGTGAGCCGAAAAAAAGCCCCAGCGTATGCTGAGGCCTTCTGGAATTGATACGAACAGCCGTTAGCGCGGCTGCTTTGAAGCTGGATATGTACCCCAAAACTTCACGAGAAATGGGAATACAGCCATGATTTTACAGCAATTTTCGGCTGCCGCCGCCAGTAGCGTTACTGGTTACAAACTTATGGCGGATCGCTTCCCGGCGCGCCCCTACTGCGCCGACGACTACGGCGACGGCATCTATTTCCGCCCTCGTGCGGATGCGCTCGATTGCCGTCACATCCAGATCAACGGGCCCGCAATGCTGGGCTTTCTGGCGTTCGATGTAGACAAGCGTGGCGGCGCGGATTTTCCCGAAGATCGCGGCCTGCCGCCGCCGACATGGGCCTGCACCAACCCGGCCAATGGACACGCACATCTCGCCTATGCGTTGCGTGCCCCGGTCTGCAAGACGTTATCTGCAAGGCAGGACCCGCTCCGGTACGCAGCAGCGGTAGAGGAAGGCATGCGGCTCGCACTGAGCGCGGATGCGGCGTACGCCGGACTGATGATCAAGAACCCCTATTGCGGGTACTGGATCACGGAGAAAAATCCCGTTGAATACGATCTTGGTGAACTCGCTGAGTACCTGCCGGACAGGTTGCCGGGTTCGGCCAGGCGCATGGAACAGCGCGCCGCCGAGCTAGCCGCCAGGGTGTTGCACAGGGCGAGGCAGAAGGACCGCAGGGAGCGGTGTGAAACTGGCGATACGCCGCTCGCCGGAACCTTCGGGCTTGGCAGGAACGTGATGCTGTTCGATGAACTGCGGAAATACGCATACCGGGCTATCCGCAAGTACTGGCATGACGGTTTTGACTCTTGGTTCTCGCACCTCGAAGACCGTGCTCAGGAACTGAACATGCGCTTTCCTGCACCGCTTGTGTACGCAGAGGTACGGAATACCGCCAAATCTGTCGCGAAATGGGCGTGGAAGTACTTTAGTCAGCAGGCGTTCAATAACCGGCAGAAGGCGGTAGCTTGCAAGCGGGGCGAAAGGACGCGCCAGAAGGTGCTCGCAGCAGTGGATAGGATCGACTCGCCCAGGATTGCCGACATCGCCGCTGCCTGCTGCCTATCGAAACGTCAGGTGCAAAGAATCGCATCCCAGCCGCGTGACCAATACCTTGCTGGCAGTGTCGAACAGCAGTTGCCATGGGAGCAGGAAGGAATATCCCGCAGGACTTGGTATCGCCGCCAGAAGGAGGCAACGGTCTCTTTATCTTGATATGGCAATGTCGTACTTGTGCCAAATTCCTCTTTATCTTGATATGGGTAGCAGTCTCACGGAACTCGCGGCGCTCGATACGCAAGCGAGCATTCGTTAATCCCATTGATGCCCATCGGCACACGGCCGACTATCAATAGCAACCCCAGCGACAGACCACGACCGGTTGAACGTAGACAGGCTGAACGTAGACCGGCCTGCTCGCTTCCGCCGCCGCTGCGCCGGCTGCTACTGCTGCCGCGCCTGCAAGCAAACCCGACGCAATCGCATTTGCCGTCTGCGCCCGCTGGGTGGAATCAGCTTGGGCTGCCAGGGACGTTGTGTTGTACATCTGTAGTTCGCCGTTGCATTTGTCTCCCCACGTCGTCGGATTCGCCTGCTTGCACTCTAGAAACGTTTGCCTGTCCTGCTGGGCTTCTCTTTCCATCTCAGTCGTGCAGCCGGCAAGCAGCCCAGCCGCCAACCCTGCTACAACAAGTTTTTTCAGATCCATAGTTGCCGCCCATCAGGCTGTCCATACGCTTGTACGTTTTATCGGCATCGGGCGTCGGTTACTGAATCCTCGCAAACCCGGCCGTCACGACATATCCAGCCAAAAAAATTTTACAGGGACGGATCTTTGATCATCTGACGATGAGCGCTGGCCTGAATAATTAGGGCGACATCAGATATATAGATGGAAATTTTCTGTTGGGAAGACGAGGGATAGACCAGGCGACAGGTACCGGTACCTGCGCGGTTTAGGGTCCCCTTTGGGGAATGCTTCAGAACCCAGCAATCTCGTTCGAAGCGAGAACGAGTCCTGTTCGTCTTTTCTCTGACCTGCTGCTGTTGCAGCAAGTCCCAGCATGAAGCTGTCTGTTGATTCCTCTGGCTGGCAGCAGCGCCCAGCAGCACAGACTGGCGCGTTACTGGGGCGCACGGCGTTCTTGCATTCCTTGACGGAGAACCTATACTGACTACATGCCAAACGTGCGTTAGCTATGTAGTCAGAAGGACGTTGGCAATGGTAAATACTGCAAACTCTTGGGGTGCGTCATGGCTGCTGGCAAGTTCGTCGTCTACTTCCGCGTGAGCACACAGAAGCAAGGTGCATCAGGGTTGGGCCTGGAAGCGCAAAGCGAGGCAATTACCCGCTTCCTCAACGGCGGCAATTGGGAAGTGGTTGACTCGTTCACGGAAATCGAGACCGGCAAGGGAGCTAACGCGCTCGACAAACGTCCCCAGCTTCGCGCCGCCATCGATCTGTGCCACAAGACCGGCGCGCGGCTGCTGATTGCCAAGCTCGACAGGTTGGCGCGCAACGTTCATTTCATCAGCGGTCTGAAGGAATCAAAGGTTGAATTCGTGGCCGTCGATATGCCCGAAGCCAACGAATTGATGGTGAATATCCTTGCTGCCTTTGCCCAGCATGAAGCGAAGATGATCGGCGAACGCACGAAAGCCGCGCTCGCTGCTGCAAAGGCACGCGGCACGCAATTGGGCAGCGCCGGGACACGCAACCTGCAATCCGTCATCCAGGCCCAGAAAGAAGCCGCTGATAGCTTTGCAAGCGGTATCGCAAACGTGCTGGCCGAACTGGAAGCCGCAGGCTTCTCGTCGCAACGAAAGATCGTTGAAGAACTGAACCGGCGCGGCATCAAAACCGCCCGTGGCTCGGAATGGTCGCTGATTCAATTGCAGCGCGTGTTGGCACGGCTTCCACAAAAAGCCACGGCCTAAGGGAGGAATATCAGTGAAATCCGTCCAGAACCTTTGTGCAGGATGCGGTCAGCGACACTGGCCCAATCAGGAGTGGATGCATCGCAAATGCGAGGCGGCATCTGTTGCGACTAACACCGTAAATAACACGTCTGCTGCGACTAACAAACCCGCTGCATCTAACCCGGTTGCGACTAACACGATCGAACCTGCGACTAACATCGCGGTTGCGACTAACAAGACATTGAACCGGCGCGACCGTACAGCCTACAACGCCTACCAGCGCGAATACATGAAGAAGCGTCGGCAGGCAGGGAAAGGCAACGCTGCGCAGCCTTGATACAGGCCTATGGAACCGTTTCCATGTGCGTGAGTGCTGCTGGAGCGGACTTACCCACCTTCCCTCACTGCACGTTCTCACCGTAATCGTCTCCACAAATGAAAACGCCGCCCTGTGAAGGCGGCGCATGTCTATGTATCTGCTATCAGGTCAATCTGACATCTGGTCTCTACGACATGGAGTCAACTCCACACGCGGCGAACTGGTGGATTCACGGCTCACAGGGGGAAGTTCTGGATGGTCACCACGGCGGCGACCGGAACGCCCCGACTCTGCCGATGCCCGCTCTCCCTTGGCTGGCAACTGTTGAGGACCGTCCGACACTGGTGCCTCTACTGGCTTCGGGCCGTGATCGCAGCTACTTGCGCTGCCCTGACCACGCAGTATGAGTGCTAGCCAGGCCGCCCCGCCCAGCGCTTCGAACTCGTCCGCAAGCTCTGTTGGCAACAGGAAAGACTCGACGCGGCGAAGACCGAATAGCTGCTCTGACGCATCACTTCCAGCCTCCATTTTACCATTTTCAGCCAATATCCGCCGTCTGGATTGGCGCTTACCTTTGATTATTAAGGTTTTTTCTGAAGACTGACCTATAGTACCCGACACGGATACACCGACACTGGATGACCGTATTGACATGACTGAACTCCCGCACACACACCGTAGAAAGCGACCAGGACGCAATGTAGGAACGGTGCGGTTGCATTGGACACACATCGTGAGTACATCGCAGGCGCATCGTAGAAAACGACCAGGCGCATCACACGATGAACCAGGCTTCAATCAGGGATCAACATAGGCGCAACACAGAATTCAGAAGAGGATAACCATGCTCAACACTGGTCGCTCGCTGCCCTTCGATGACGAATCCGAATGGCTTGAGGCTGGCGGATTGCTCCCAACGAGGAACCGTGCAGCCTGTGGGTATGAATCCAGTTCAAGTACCCGTGCGGCTATAAATCCGCCCCGTGGCGCCTTTCCTGGCACTCCTGCATATGTTGGCAGACCCCAGGATTCCGAACCCGTTGCAGGGCTGCCTTTTCATCGCTCATCCCCTGCGTGGTAGCTCTCGGGATCGGAGAGCCAGCGGTGTATCTCGGCACATTGCCATGCCACCGCCGCCGGTTGTCCAGGTGTGCGCACACGGCCAAACGAAACTCTGCGCGGAAAGCGGCCTTTTATTTCTAGAAGGCGCACCGATTCCCTGCACACCGGGATAAACCAGCGTAAATCATCCCACCTGATCCAGCCATCTCGTGGCAACGTGAACATGCGCTGCGGCTTTTCTGGACGCTTCCGCCTGATGACGGAACCGTCCAGTCCGATATTCGTTGCTGCTGTTGCGCTTTCCATTTCATCACCATTACCTGGTATTTCCTGGCAATCCTAAGCCTTCACTGGAAGAAAAGCACCGTCGAAGGGGTGGTATTTCATAACGAAGTCGTAACGAAGTTTTCTTCAGGAATTCCCTGCTTCATCGGAGCGCCCCGCTTCACTGATATGGTCGGCCCACCACTGCATCATTTTTCTGCGCTCATCCAGGTACTGGGCATGGTTGTACGCTGCCCGCACGTCGTCGCGCTCGATATGGGCCAGTTGCCGCTCTATCCAGTCACTGCTGAACCCGTGTTCGTTAAGGATGGTGGAGGCAAGGCCACGAAAGCCGTGGCCGGTCATGCGGGAGTGGTACCCGAGCCGGTAGAGCGCAAACAGGATCGTGTTTTCGCTCATCGGCTTTGTCGTGTTGATCTGCTGGGGAAACACCCACTTCCACCGGCCATTCAGTTCGCGCAACTGGCGGATGACTTCCAGTGCCTGCGTTGACAGTGGCACGATATGGGGGGATTCCATCTTCATGCGCTCGGCGGGAATGCGCCACTGTGCCCGGGATTCGTCTATCTCTGTCCACTCGGCATACCGGAGTTCGCCCGTGCGGACAAACGTGAGCGCCAGGAAGCGCAGGGCAAGACGGGTCTGCAATTCGCCGTCGTACGCTGCGATTTTCCGCATCAGCTCGGGTAGTTCGGTCTCGCTGATGCGGGCCATGTGCCTGACCTTGCGGGTCTTCAGCGCGCCCTTTAGATCAGCTGTGGGGTCCCGCTCGGCACGCCCTGTGGCAACCCCGAACCGGAATACCTGACCCGCTATCTGCATTGTCTTGCGGGACATTTCCAGTGCGCCACGACTTTCGATTTTCCGGAGCACTTCCAGCAGTTCGGGTGCGGTAATCTCCGCGACTGGACGAGCGCCGATAGACGAAAACAGTCCCGTCTCCAGCAGTTTCATGACGCCATCGGCATATCTGGGCTTCCATGTCTCAATCTTGGTGTTGTGCCACTCGCGGGCAACCGTTTCGAATGAGTTGGAACGCTTCAGACTCGTTTTGAGCCGTGTCTGTCGCTTCACATCCGCAGGATCGTCGCCAGCGCGCAGCATTTCCTTCAGCTTATGTCTGGCTTCCCTTGCCGCAAGCAGCGAGACAGCCGGATAGACGCCAATGGCAGCGCGTTTTTCCTTGCCGTGGAACCGGTATTTGAGCCGCCAGTATCGGGAGCCGTTCGGCATGACTTCGAGATACATGCCCTCGCCGTCCGTCAGCTTGTACGCGCGTTCACGGGGCTTGGCAGTGCGGATTGCAGCGTCGGTGAGGGGCATGTTCGACATGGGGGCATTTCGTGCCCCTGTCTCCGGTGGTTGTGCCACCAAAGATGCCCCCTACTGCCCTTGCTGTCAATTGGAATTAATGGGCAATGCTGGTAACCATGAATCCCTGAAAACCTTAGCTGACATGGTCGTCTGGGAGATGCTGGGAGTCACTGGTATTAGCGGTGGCCCCCCCACGAGGAATCGAACCTCGATTTCAGGTTTAGAAGACCCGTGTTCTATCCGTTGAACTATGGGGAGGCGAAACTGAAATTTTAACCGACCGCGCCACGCCAACAACAACGCAGCAGGGCCCGGATTATAACCGATCGGCCGACATAACCCTTACAGGGCTGCAGCGGCAGCGTATTTAGACCGGTTGCGCGTGCAGCATGAACCAGCCCAGACACACTAAACCCGCAATCACGCAGTAGACGCCGAAGTTGGCCAGACGCCCGCGCCCTTCGAAGTAACGCATCAGAAAGCGCACACTCAGATACGCGGCGATCGCCGTCAGAACGCCGCCGAGCACTGCGTCGCCAAGCTGGCCAGGCGCATGAAGCAGCTTCGGCAGTTCGAGAATCCCTGCTGCGAAGATGATGGGCGTGCCAAGCAGGAACGAAAATTCCGCGGCTTTTTCCGCTGATAAACCCGCCGCGTTGCCGGCAATCATCGTCAGGCCGCTACGCGAAAAGCCCGGAATCAGCGCGCCAATCTGCGCCAGTCCAACGAAGAACGCCTGGCGAAACGTCAGCTTCTCGGGTCCGTAGTGGGTGCGCGAACGCTGCAGCCGATCGCCAAACCACAAGAGCACGCCGTTGACGATCAACGCAATGGCCACGATACGCAGATCGTGAAACAGCAACTCAAGGCGTTTTTCCAGCACGAGACCAACGATGCCTGCCGGAATCGTGCCGATGATCAAGGCCCACATCATGTGACCGTCGTCATTGCGGCGACCGCCGAGCGACGCAAAGAAACCGCCGATCACCGCAATCCAGCGCTTGCGGAAATACCACAGCAACGCGAGCGCCGTACCGAGGTGTAGCGCGACAAGAAACGGGAGCAACTGCGGCGCATGCTCGTCGATATGCATGCCAAACAGTGCGGGAACGAGCAGGGTGTGACCCAGGCTGCTGACCGGAAACAGCTCCGTAACGCCTTGCAGCACGCTCAAAAAAATCAGAAACGACAAGCTCACGCGGCGGTCCTTTTGGAAAAATAAAAATTAGGCAGGAACACGCCGGACATCAGAAACCGGCGCACGAAAGCGCACCGATTATGCCTGGCCGCTATCTCAGCGCCAAGCGTTTGGACCACATTCGGGGAAATTTTTGACGCGCTGCGTCACAACCGGACACGGTTGTTACACCGCGGTAAACTCGCGGACGTTCGCGGGAGCGCCTTTGAACAAGCTTGCGACGCCCGCCGTATGCACCGCGCCGGGCGACGCGGAACGGGCCAGAAGACGTACAGGCTCAGCCTTCGAGCTTGTAGAAAAAATAAATCGTGCTGGCGGCAAACATGCCAAACAGGGCCACGCCCATTGCCATTGCGAGATCCATCACGCCTCCGCGGTCGGTCGGGCCCGGCGGTCTAGCAAGACAAAACACAAGACCGGGCAACCGGATGGATTATCGGCACGCTGGTGGGTTTCGCGAACCCGCAATTTCCCCAGAAGGGTTTCCCCGTAGCTCAAAGCAGCGCAAAATCGGGCTCGCGCCGCCGTCGTTCTGGTCGGCTCATCGATCCCACTGTTCTTAACCACAGCGTCCACCATGGCCCAATTCCAGCATCAGGACATTCTTGAGACCGCCACCGGCGGCTCGCTGCTTCGCTATGCGCCGCAAGCCGGCGGTCGCCTTCTGTCATGGCATATCGATGGCGAGCCCGTAATCCATTGGCCCGACGTGGCCGACTGGAGCCAGCCGGCACGAATCCGCGGCGGCAATCCGCTGCTGTTCCCGTTTCTGGGCCGGCATCGCGTCGATGGCCAGATCGGACGATGGCGCGACGCCCAGGGCGTCGTGCGCGATCTGCCCATGCACGGCTTCGCCCGCGATCTGCCGTTCGCAGCCACAGTCGAGACCGCAGATGCAGGCGCGACCACGATACACATGGTCCTGACCGATAGCGACGCCACCCGCGCCGGTTATCCGTTCGGCTTCCGCTTCGAAGCGATCTACCGTCTGGTGGACGACCACACGCTCGACGTCGAGCTGATCACGACCAATACCGGCGCGAACCCGCTGCCCTATTACGCTGGCCATCACTTCTACTTCAGCTTGCCCCACGCGCAGCGCGGCGAGACCGTGCTGGAACTGCCGCGCACCGAGCGGCGCTATCAGCAGGCCGACGGCTCGATCAGCGCCGCTGAGCCCGGTGCGTCGAGCTACACGCTTGACGAAGCGCGCATTCTCGACTGCTTTCACTGCCTCGACGGCATACCGGACCAGCCCGTCAAACTGGTCGCACCGGGCCTGAACCGCACCATCACGATCGACTTGCAGCGCCCCGGCTCCGAGCCCTGGTACGCCGTGACGACGTGGACCGAAGCTCCGGAATCGGACTTCTATTGCGTCGAACCCTGGCTCGGCCTGCCCGACGCAATCCACAACGGTCTCGGTCTGCGCTGGCTCGGGGCGGGTCAGACTGAAACCGCAGCATTGCGCATCACCGTCGCAGCGCTGCGCTGAGCTGCGAGGCCGTGGTCGCAAATCGCTTATTGCGATGCAAAACCGTTAGAATCGGACGTTTTTGCTATCGAACTGCCGCGTAATCGGGATCGGCGCGCGGCGGCGGTTTGCGAGGTCCAATGTTGGGAACAAGAAGAATGAAACGACTCGCGTGCGCGTCGTTGCTTGCCGTGCTCGCCGCGTGCGGGTCGGCGCCAGTAGGCCCGGGGTTCTATCGCGTCGAACGGGGCGATACCTTATCGAAGATCGCTCGCAGCAACCGGCAGTCGATCCAAAGCATTGTGCGCTGGAACAATCTGGCGAACCCGGACAGCATCGAGGTTGGCCAGGTATTGCGCGTTGTACCGCCCGGAAATTCCGCTGCCGTCACCGCATCAACGGCGGGTGGCGGCACCCGCGGCAGCACAGCTTCCAGGGCGCCGGCGCCAGTCGCCCCGCCCGATATCGCGCCGCCCGTACCGGCTGCGACGATCTCGCTCGTCTGGCCTACCAACGGCACGGTGATCCGGCGCTTCGATGGCGAAAACTCAAAGGGCATCGACATTGCCGCCGCGGCAGGCACGCCGGTCGTCGCAGCGGCCGCCGGGACGGTGGTCTACGCGGGCAACGGATTGCGCGGTTATGGCGACCTGCTGATCATCAAGCACAACGCGGACTACCTTACCGCCTATGCGCACAACCGAGTGCTGCTGGTAAAGGAAGGTCAGACGGTGAGCCAAGGGCAGAAGATCGCCGAAATGGGCGATACGGACACCGATCGCACGATGCTTCACTTCGAATTGCGCTACGGAGGTCGTTCGATCGATCCGTCGCGCGCCCTGCCGGCACGCTAATTGCTGCCGCTCTTTGCTGCAACGGGCAGCAAGCCCGGGAACCTCGCGTCCCCCACGGCGCTCCATCTGACAGCAACTATCGTGCATGGGACACGGCGAACCGCTGTGTCCCAACAGCAACCAGTGAGGATCCGATGAAAACTGGATGGACCCCAACGGCCGTCGCCGTAGCGGCAAGCTTCGCCGCACTGACGCTCGCGAGCCTCGGCGGCTGCGCCAGTTCGACCAAAATGACCTACCTGCCAAGCGGCGACACCGGTTTTGCGATCAATTGCAGCGGCAGCGATGCGAGCGAAAGCTGGGCCGAATGCTACAAGCGCGCCGGCGAAGTGTGCGGTGCATATGGCTACGACGTGATCTCGAAGGATGTCGACAACGGCGCGACTTCCGGCGGTTCGGTGGGCGGAATCTTTGGCGCGAACGTCAAAAACCGCTCCATGGTGGTTAAGTGCAAGCAGTAGCGGCGCATGCCTTATCGAGAACGCCCTATCGCCCGCGCACGTTCGCCACTGCGATTAGCCCGATGGCGCCCGCCAGCAGGGCACCTGCCGCAAGCCACAATGCCAGTGAAAACGAACCCGTATGGGCGGCAATTGGCGCCGCGACCAGCGGACCGACGATCTGGCCCAGACCATAGGCCGCCGTCGCATAGCCCATCAGACCGGCCGCATCGTCACCGTGCAACCGGCGGGCCTCGCGCATCGCGAACATCGTGATGGCAGTGAACGGCAAGCCGATCAGCATGCTGCCGATCGCGAAGCCGCCCGCCGTCGGCCAGATAATTCCCAATCCAATGCCCAAGGCCTGCAAGACGTAGCAGCCGGCCAGCAATGTCCGGTTGTCCCAGTGTGCTGGCAGACGTCCGGCCGCCAGCGCACCGACCACGAGCGCGACGCCGAACATAGGCCAGAACAGATCCGGCCATACCGAGCCGACCGGTAACGCCGCGCGCGCGATCACGGGCAAAAACGTCGCCGTGATGATGTAGCCAAAGCCCGGCGCGCCGTACAGAACGATAAGCCAGGCGGCGTCGGCGCGATGCACGCGGCTGCGCTCAAACCGGCTCGGCCGCATACCGGAGGCAGGGGCGGCTGGGACAGCAGGCGCGGCATTCGTTGCATGGGTGGCATGCGTTGCACGCGTTGCATAGGCCTCATGCGAGGCCGGGGTGCCCATGGCAGCCGGTGTCGTCGCAAACGTGCGCCACACGCAGGCAGTCAGAAGCGCCGACACGATGCCGAACCCAAGCCAGCCCATCGACGCATCGTGTGCGCCCGCAGCCCCGACCAGCAAACCTGTTGTCGCGATGCCGATGCCAGGCCCCGCGTAGATCACGCCGCCCCATTGATTCGCGCCCCGTTCCGCGAGTTGTCGCAAGCCCCACTGTGACGCGAACACAAACGTCCACGCGCTCACCACGCCCGCGGCGAAGCGCACGGCAGCCCAGATCCAGAACTGATTCGTCACCCCCATCGCGAGCACCAGCACGACCGTCGCGACGAGCCCGGCCTTCACGACACGCGCCGCGGCGAACCGCAGCGCAGCGCAAGTGATGGCGCCGAGAAAGTAGCCTGCATAGTTCAGTGAGGCAAGCCAGCCGCCGTGCCGGATGTCGAGCGTGCCGTTTTGGAGCATCAACGGCAGGAGCGGCGTGAACGCGAAGCGCCCGACGCCCAGCACCACAGCCAGTACCGCCATGCAGGCAAACGCCGCGCGTGGGGCATGGGTCGTGACGCGCGGGTCAACCGCGCGAGAAGCGAGGTCAGTCATGAATCGAATCTTGTTCCGTTTTCGATCAGGCGAAATGCCCGCCTTCAGCACCCATCGTAGCTTGACCTATCAATCTCATAAAATGAATAATAGTGATTCAATCCATCGCAAAGAGGGATGTATGGATCTTGCCTCGCTGACGATCTTTCGCGCAGTCGTACGGGAACACGGCGTGACTCGGGCGGCCGCGAAGCTCAATCGCGTGCAGTCGAACGTGACCACGCGCATCAAGCAACTCGAAGAACAACTCGGCACGGAGCTGTTTATTCGCGACGGTCGCCGCCTCGTTCTCTCGGCCGCCGGCGAGACGCTTTTGCCCTATGCCGAACGCCTTCTGGCACTTGCCGATGAAGCGCGCCATGCCGTCAAGGATGCCAGCCCCAGTGGCCGCTTGCGCCTCGGGACCATGGAAAGCGCCGCCGCGAGCCGGCTGCCGGGTTTGCTCGCGCAATATCACCAGACTTGGCCCGCCGTCGCGCTCGAACTGGAAATCGGGACGACGGGCAAGCTGATCGAGCGCGTGCGCGAGTTCGAGGTCGACGCCGCCCTGGTCGCAATGCCGCTCGACCCTGCGTCGCCCGGCGAACTGTTCGAAGCGGTACCAGTGTTCCGGGAAGAACTGGTACTGCTGACGTCGCGCGGTCATCGGCCGATCCATCACGCAAGTGACATCACGCTATCGACGCTGATCACCTTCGAACAGGGCTGCGCTTACCGGGCCTGTATCGAAAAATGGTATATCCAACACAGCATCCGGCCGGCTCGGGTGCTGGAGCTCGGGTCGTATCACGCGATCGTCGCGTGTGTGGCAGCGGGAGCGGGCATCGCGGTCGCGCCGCGCTCGGTGTTGGCACTCCTCGCCGATAGCAGCGACATCGCCGTGCATCCGCTCGATGAACTCGGCAGCATTGATACCTTGCTCATCTGGCGACGCGGCCATTTCTCTTCAGCACTAAATGCGCTGCGCGACATGCTGGTCAAGAGCGGAAACGCGCAGGTTGGGCGTGTGGAAGCATCAGCGGCCTTAGATTGAAACAGCCTGAAGCTTGCTCGGGAATTGACCATCCACCTCAATCACGAGGCGCGACCCAATGATCCAACCATCCACACAAAAAAAAGCCCGGCTCAAGAGCCGGGCTAACGGGGGTTCGGCGCATATCGGTAAAGGACCGGTTCACCATGCGCCAAGACGGAATCTATCAACGCGATTCCGGCCATGCAATCAATTAATTTTGCACATAATGTGACGCGGCGCACGGAGTACGCAGCAAGTGAAGAAAAATTAATCGAAAAAACAAACTGGTGTGACTCGCTAACGCCGGTAAAACAGCCTCCGCGAGCCTCGAAGTGAAACGTTAAACTGCTTCAAAAGCCGCACGGGCATTGAACTTGTGGCTTGATGTCGATTTTACCAGAAGCCCGTCAAATAGTTAAATCATCAAATAGCAAAGTCTATGCTTTCCGATTATTGCCAACTGATGAGTTAGGTGCGCAAACGCACCTTTCAGTGGTTTAAATCAACTCCGGGTTCACCCGAATCCTCATTTGATAAGCCAATTTATTTATTCGCGCATTGCGGATTTTTATTATTTGTTAAACGCGGCAGATTAAATACATCTTCAGCAATTGATGATGCACGGCGAATGCAGCTCGACCATGTCGTCGAGCTGCATTCACGCTCCCAACGCGCGAAATCACAGCACCCGTAGGCCCAACTCTGTCACCAGCACCGCTGCCTGCTGAAGAGAAATCGTCGCGCCACGAAACAGTCCCGCGTCGACGAGGCGCACGCCGCTCAGATCGGCGAGGCGCAGGTCCGCGCCATCGAAACGAGCACCCTTCACATTGGCGTCCTTCAGACTGCCGCCGTCGAAGACCGCTTCGCGGAAGTCCGCGCCGGCGAGGTCGGCGTCGGAGAAATCGAGCCCCTGCAAGGTGGCCTTGCGAAACGACAGGCCGCGCAGATGCGCGCCGACCAGCAGCGTCTCGACAAAGGTCAACCCCAGCGCCGAACACGCTTCGAAGTTCGCCCCCGTCAGCTTGCAGCCGGTGTAGGTGACCGAGGCCAGTTTCGCTCGCCGCCAGCTTGTATTGTTGAGGTCGCATGACTGAAACGCGGCGTCGACGAGATCGGCCGACGCGAAGTCCGCCTGACGCGCCCGGCAACGCAACCAACGGGTTTGCGTCAGCGCGGCGCCGAAGAACGAGGTCTCGACGATGGTGCAGCGATGAAACTCCGCGCCGCGCAAATCGAGCCGCGAGAGGTCGACACCCTCGAAATCGCAGTCTTCAAACCGCAGCAGTTGGCTGGCCGTGCTGAGCATCTGCTGGACGTCTTCGCGTGCGAGTGTCGCGTCCGCGACGGTGAGGATGCCGGACACCGGCGTTGTGGAATCGACTGACATGAAAAGAGTGTTCCCGTTGCGTTCCGGCACATGCCGGAGCCAAAAAAAACCAACAAACTGCCGCAGCCTGACGAGGACGGCCCGGCGCAAACCCGACAGCACCCAACGCCAACGCGGCCCAAACCAGGCGCAAAATGACAAGCGTACCGGAATGAGCCGCCTGCGTGGCGGACGATCTCCGATGGTTTATAGTAACGGCCGCTCTCTGAACCCCGTCCACGCCGATGACCTCGAACGAAGCCTCTCACAGTCCGCTCTACCTCTCGCTGCTCGCGGAAACCGCGAAAATTGGCTGGCCGGAACTCGAGCGGTTTTTTGCGCGCGGCATCCTGCTGCACGTGGCCCGCGATCTCGATCTGGTCAGCGTCGCGGAGGCCATCGCGAGTGACGACACGGCGCAAGTGAGTCAATGGCTGTTGTCCGGCTTGCTAGAGCGTGTACAGGCCGAGACCGCCGCCGATTACGCCGCGCGTGATCCAAACCTGTGGGCCGTGGTCGTTTCGCCGTGGGTCTGCGTGCAGGAACGCGCCGCGGGAGACCAAGCCGGGCCAGCAGGCTCAACGCATTGAGCGGCGCGGCCCCCACC
>NZ_JBAURZ010000136.1:0-12853 GCF_049581445.1 Paraburkholderia sp.
GGCAAAGGAGCCGCGATCGGCGCGGTGGGTGGCACGATGGTTGGCGGGGCCCGGGCTCGCAACAATCAGCAGGCCGCGGCGGCTTCAAACCAGGCGCAGGCGCAAGGATCAATGGATACCTTCTATCGTGCCTGGGGCGCTTGCATGGAAGGACGCGGCTACACAGTCAAGTAGGCGTCGAGCGCCTGCTGCTGTGGCGCGGGGGCGTGCGTATGCGTGAGCGGATGGTTACGTTCGTTTTCTCGTGTCCTCAGCCGAAGATAACGGTGGGCTGTAAGACCAAAGTCCGATTCCCCCATTCCGCCGCCATGACATCATGTAATCGCGCAAAAACCGGGAGTGACCGGTAACGAGACTGCCCGCGTGTTTCGCTTCGGTGCGGCAGGTGGCGACGCGCGAGGTGCGGTTGCAGCCGGATCGAAGAACCACGTGACCACACCCACGCACCGGCGACTCGATCCGAAACCACAATGGAGGTCAATAATGAACAGACGGAACTTCGTGCTAAAGACCGCGTCGGCAATGGGCGCGTCGGCTTTGACCCTTGCCGGTTGCTCCACGACAACAAGCAGCGGCCAGAGCGCGGAAACCGATGCCTCGAAGCGGCAGGCGATCGACGCGAGTGTTGATGGCACGCTGAGCCGTCTGTTCTCGACGGTGCAAGGTTCCCACGAACTCGCATCCAAAGCGCAAGGCATCCTGGTGTTCCCGGACGTGAAGAAGGCGGCATTCATCGTTGGCGCCGAGTATGGCGAGGGCGCATTGCGTGTTGGGGGCAAGACGGCCGGCTACTACAGCACGGCGGCGGCGTCTTTCGGATTCCAGGCCGGGGCCCAGTCCCTCGCAGTCATTTTCCTCTTCATGACACAGGATACGCTCGCCAATTTCCAAAGTTCGGCCGGCTGGTCGGTCGGAGGCAACGTGACGGTTTCGGTCGTGAAGGTGGGGGCGAACGGTGCAATCGATACGACATCGATCTCCTCGCAGGTGGTGGCCATTGTGCTCACCAATGTCGGTCTGATGGCCGATGCTTCGGTTAACGGGGCCAAGGTGACCAAACTTAACCTGTGAGCACCCGAGCGGGTGCGCTAGCGGTACATGGCGCGTTCGGGCCTTGTCTAACTCTCGTCGCGCTCCGGCATGACCTGCACGACGATGGTCCGATCTTTCCAGAACATGTTGTGGATCCGCGACTGCAGGCCCCGTAGCGCGTCCGGTGTCGTGTCGTGAAAGATCAGCATGACGGCGGGCCGCGTGCCGGTCCCCGAGTAGCGCTCGATCTCGTCAAACGACGGGAACCCATACTTGATCAGAAATTCCCTGATCTCATCATCAGACGTGTTGTCGTCCACGTTTCCTACCCATAGATCGGCCATGATGCTTCTCTCCCAATGTTCGTGAACTCACCGGTCACGCGGTCAAGCCATGATGTTGACGCCGCCGTCGATGTACAGCGTCTCGCCTGACAGGCGCCGTGCATAGGGTGTTGCCAGAAATGCGCAGGTAAAGCCGACGTCCATGATGTCGACGAGTTCGCCCAACGGCGCCCGCTGCGCGGCCTCTGTCAACAGCAGATCGAAATCCTTCAGGCCCGAAGCGGCCCGTGTCTTGAGCGGACCCGGTGAGATGGCGTGTACACGGATGCCCTTCGGGCCCAGTTCGTAAGCAAGGTAGCGGGCGCAGGCTTCGAGTGCGGCCTTGACGGGGCCCATCACGCTGTAGGTCGGAACCACCTTGTTCGCGCCGTAGTAGCTCATCGTCAGCATGGTGCCGCCGTTTTTCATCAAGGGCGCAGCGAGATGCGCCATGCGCACGAACGAGTGGCAGGAAATGTCCATCGCGCTCGCGAAGCCTTCACTCGAGCAATTGAGCAGGCCCCCTTGCAGATCGTCCTTCGGCGCCCACGCGATCGAATGCACCAGTATGTCCAGGCTACCCCATTGCTTGTCGATCCGCTCGAACACGGCCTCGAGCTCGCTTTGCCGCGAAACGTCGAGCGGCATGAAGATTGGTGCGTCCAAGGCCGTTGCGAGCGGCTCGACGTAGGGCCTTGTCTTGTCATTGGCGTAGGTAATCGCGAGCTTGGCGCCAAGCTCATGAAATGCCTTCGCGCATCCGTATGCGATTGAGTGTTCGTTGGCAATGCCTGTAACGAGTGCTTTCGTGTCGTTCAGGATGGGCTGCCGCGGGTCGAGTGTCATAAAAAATCCCCTTTAAGACAGCTCACGCGTGCTACCGCTTGATGGCGCCGCTGCGTCGATCGCCGCGAGTGTATGTCGACCGATCATCAGTTCTTCATTGGTTGGAATGACCCAGACAGGCACCCTGCTCGACGCCGCGCTGATACAGGGGGCGCCCGACTGGTTCGCTGCGGGGTCGAGTTCGAGTCCGAGCCACGCGGCGTCGCGCACAATGCGCTCGCGAATCGCGCTGGCGTTCTCGCCCACACCCGCCGTGAGCACCAGTGCATCGATGCCCTGCATCGCGGCGGCGAGTGAGCCTAGCTCGCGGGCGATCCGATACGTGTAAAGATCGATTGCGAAGCGCGCTCGCGGTTCGTCGCTCGCGAGCAGCGTGCGCATGTCGCTCGAAACGCCGGACACGCCAAGTAGACCCGACTGCCGGTAGAGCAGATCTTCGATTTGCTGCTGGTTCATCTTCAGCGCGCTCATCAGGTAGAGGATCACGCCGGGGTCCAGATTGCCACACCGTGTGCCCATCGGCAGGCCGTCGACAGCCGTGAAGCCCATCGTGCTGGACACACTCTTGCCATCGACGATCGCACACATGCTGGCGCCGTTGCCGAGGTGGGCGACGACCGTGCGGCCTGCAGCCGCGGCGGGTGCGATCTGCGGCAGCACGCTCGCAATGTACTCGTACGACAGGCCGTGAAAGCCATAACGGCGCACACCTTTGTCCGTGATGGACGGTGGGAGTGCGTAGGCTTGCGCGACCTCGGGTGTCGAACGATGAAAGGCCGTGTCGAAGCAGGCTACCTGCGGGATCTCCGGCCGGGTTCGCGCGATGATGCGGATCGGACCCAGGTTGTGCGGCTGGTGCAACGGTGCGAGCGGTATCAGCTGTTCGAGTTCGTCGAGGACCGCAGGAGTCACCTGCACCGGCCCGGAATAGGTCTGGCCGCCATGCACGATGCGATGGCCGACGGCGATCACACGATGTCCTTCGCCGTGACTGCGCAGAAAGGCGCTGATGTGCTCGATCGCGCCCTGATGATCGAGTTCGGACCCGGCGCCCCAGTCTTTTTCGGTCTTTTGGCCCGCGCTGTCGACGGCGGTAAAACGCGGCGCCGTATTCAGTCGATCGACCTGTCCGCGTAGCACGAGATCCAACGTCGTGCCATGTACGCCGAAGGCGCGGAATTTGATGCTGGACGACCCGGCGTTCAATACCAGAATGATGTCCGCCATGGCGCTACCCCATCACCTTGCCGCTCTCGCGTCGGGTGTGGGCGACAAGAGCGGCCACCGCGCACGAGGCAAGGCGTGACATCATGGAATCGGCACGGCTTGTCAGAATGATTGGCACGCGGGCGCCGAGCACGACGCCCGCTGCATCCGCGCCAGCCAGAAACGACAGGCTCTTCGCCAGCATGTTGCCGGCCTCCAGGTCGGGCACCATCAGGACGTTGGCGCGTCCGGCCACCCTCGAATCGATCTGCTTGATCAGCGCGGCTTCGAGGTTGATCGCGTTGTCCAGCGCAAGTGGGCCGTCGACCAGCGCGCCTGTCACCTGGTGGCGATCGACCATTTTGCACAGCGCGGCAGCCTCGATCGTCGACGGCACCTTCGGATTCACGGTTTCCATCGCCGACAGGATGGCTACGCGCACCTCCTCGAACTGCAACGCGTGACCGAGGTCGATGGCGTTCTGCAAGATGTCCATTTTGACTTCGAGCGACGGCGCGATATTGATGGCGGCGTCGGTGATGATCAGCGCCTGCTCATACCCTGGCACGTCCATCACAAAGCAGTGGCTGATGCGGCGCGCGGTGCGGAGCCCCGAATCCCGGCTGACGACTGCGCTCATCAGTTCGTCGGTATGCAGGCTGCCTTTCATCAGCGCCTCGGCCTTCCCTTCGCGCACGAGTTGCACGGCGGCGATACCTGCCGCATGGCTGTGGTGGGCATCGACGAGTGGATATCCGTCAATCGAAATGCCGGCTTGCGCGGCGACCGACTCGATGCGCTCTCTCGGTCCAACGAGGATCGGTGCAATCAGCCCCATCCGCGCCGCTTCGATAGCGCCCCCGAGCGAACTCGGGTCGCACGGATGCACGACCGCTGTCTGCATGGGAGGCAAGGTCTGGCAGTGGTCGATCAGCCGTTGATATTTCGCGTGTTTCACTTCCATTGGCACTCCCTTCAGACGAGATGCCATTGCAGACGGGGACGCTACGGGCGCGCAAGCGCAGTCGAAGGCCGCTTGCGCGCGGAGCTATTCGCGAGGACATCGCGGATGCGATCAAGCATGGCTTTTTGCTCCTCGGTCGGGCTGGTGCTTTGCAGACGTTCGTCGGCCAGCAACTCGTCAAGCAGCGTAAGGAGCAGCTTGCGATCACTCTTGTCGGCGAGGAGCAACGGCAGCGTTGCGAGGGCCTGTTCCGGTTCATAACTGGCGATGATTTCCTGCTCGCCACGGATTCGCCGCCATTGATCGGGAGGCAGATCCGGAAGATAGTCGGCGTATGCCTCTGCTAACTCCTTACGCGTGACGAGCCGGGAGAGCGGCAAGGGTTCGCCTCTGCGAGAAAGCAATGCGGCCGCGCGAGCGAGCGCTTCGGTATAGCCGCCTTCCTCGATCGACGCGAGGGCCTCCTTGACGAACGGCAGATCGCGCGACTCCATGGCGGACGGGGCCGCACTTTCGCTCGCCCGACGACGTTCGGCAGGATAGAGCGAGAACCAGTTGGCATAGATCGTGAAGAAACTCGCCTCCGTCGCGGCGTCGCGCATCCCTCGGTAGTAATCCAGTGATGCACTGATCATTTCCGAGCCAGCCTGCTCAATCTCGGACCACGGGTTGTCCGGCTTTACGGCCTGGCGGTTGCCCTTGACCACGCTTGCGGCCTGCGGCAGCCAGGCGAGCCACGGGTTCAGGTCTGAAAACGCCCAGCGCTGGAATCGCAGCGGATGAAAATCGCGCAGCATACGCGCCGTCGTTTCATTTGACACCGACTGCACGAATGGCTGTGCGAACAGCTCGTAGGCGTGCTGGTTGAACTGGGAGAGTTCGGCCACGGCCTCAAAGGGCTTTTCGTCTTCGCGGCTGAAGCGGTTGAAATGGGCTGCAATTTCTTCCAGTCGGTATTCACGAAACTCGACTTCATATTCCACCTGGCCGTTCACATCCTTGCGTTCGGTGATCGACATCCCGTAGAGACCGGGCGTAAAGGACTCGATTGTCTCGAGCACTGAAACGATCTGGGTGTGCTCCTTCTTTGCGACCTTGCCCGATACGAAAATGCCGAGATGACCAATGTCCTGGTGCATCAACCCGACGATCACCTGGCCGCGCGCCTTGATCTCCTCGGTGCTGCCGTAAACGTCCGCCACCCAGTTGAATGCCTGTTGCGGCGGAGTGATGTTATCGCCCAGTGACGCAAACAGAATGATCGGCGAGCGAATCTTGCGCAGATCGAGCGCCTCGTCATCCGTGCCTTTGACGTCACCCGACCAGAGCTTATTGCCAACGAACAGATTGTGCGTAATCCACTCGATTTCTTCGCGATTCATCAGGTAGTAGCCGCCCCACCAGCGCTCAAAGTCGAGAAAGCGGGGTGGCTCCGTATCGATGTTGCTGAACAGGTGGTAATACTTGTCCCACAGCGTATTGGCGGGATTCAGGTTCTCGAAGTTCTGCACCAGGTGCGCGCCGTCGAACTTGCCGTCGCCCAGATCCGCAGCGAATGACGCCAGCCATGAGCCGCCGAGGACTCCGCCAGCGTAGCGCATCGGGTTGTCACCTTCGCCTTCGCTCCACGCGCCGCTCCAGTACGACATCGGCGCGCCATTGATGACGATCGGGCCCGTATCGTCTGGGTCTGAGGCCGCGATCATCATGGCGGCCCAGCCACCCTGGCAGTTACCGATGAGCGCCGGCTTTGGGCTGTCGGGATGGAGGGAGCGCACTGTCTTCACAAACTGCTGCTCCGCAGCGCAGACATCGATCATCGTCTGGCCCGGTTCCGGATCAGGAAAGAAAATGACGAAATACACCTGGTGTCCCGCTCGCAACGCAACCCCGGCCTGCGAATCGTCCTTGAAGCCGCCAATGCCCGGGCCATGTCCGGCGCGCGGGTCGATGATCAGGTAGGGGCGCTTGCGCACGTCCACGGACGCGCCTTCCGGCGGCTTGATTCTAAGTAGCGCGTAGTTGACGGGTTTCTCGAACCGGCGGCCGTCGAGGACAAACTCGTAGTCGAAATGCAGCACTGGCTTCGGTTCCTGCGAAGTCCGCTGGACATACTCGGTGCCGCGCTCGCGCAGCGTGTCCCATAACATGACGGAACGTTGAGCGGCGTCGAACCAGTAAGACCAGGTGTCCCATGGAGTCAGCAACGGCAGCTTTCCAGCCCCGTCCAGCGCCGCGCGGACCTGTTCGCCGAAATGTTTCTGCACGCCTTCGGTGCGTTTCGCCAATATGCGCGCGACCTTTGCATTGATATCCTGGCTGCTTAATAACTGATTTCCTGCATCCATGACATGGACCTCGATATCGAAAAGTCAACCCGTGCGGCCTTGGCCGTGTTCCCTCGTTGAGTTTCGCGTGAGCGTATCCGCTCATGCGGGATCGACCAACGTGTGGCCTCCCGATATCTGTTCGTTGTGCGAGTCAGAAGGAGTCGTCTTCACCGCGCTGCAAAGGTTTCCGGATCTGGCGGTGCGCGATCCGCCATCCTGCTTATGTCGCGCGTTAAATCTTGCGTCTCGCTGCGTCCTGGGACAATTAGACCAAAGTCCTATACACCCGCCTATTGATGAGATTCAGGAAAGGATCGGATCTTCCGGGCTTCATCAACATTCCTTAACTTGTCGGCTCTATTGCTGATTCGGATATCCGTGATGGATTCTCCGCCCGGACGATCGAGGTCTCAGACATAAGACTAAAGTCCTATTGCCCACCGCTCATCCGGTAACGATAGTCAGGTTGCCATGAAGTCCGGCTGCGACTAGACGGTGAGGAGGCGAGATCATGTCCAGAGCTGCAGAGGACAAGAAGACGGACGACGCGAAGCGAGCCGGCAAACTCGCCAGCAAGGCCTATCTGAATGAACTGGCGCGACTCCATGTCGAACTGGTTAGGCTTCAGGAGTGGGTGGTGAAGAGCGGCGCGAAAGTGTGCGTAATTTTCGAAGGGCGGGATGGCGCAGGCAAGGGCGGCGCGATCAAGGCAATCACCGAACGTGTCAGTCCCCGCATTTTCCGGGTTGTCGCGCTACCAGCACCGACCGATCGGGAAAAGAGCCAGATGTACATTCAGCGCTATTTGCCCTATCTGCCCGCGGCAGGCGAGATCATGCTATTCGACCGCAGCTGGTACAACCGGGCAGGCGTTGAGCGCGTGATGGGTTTTTGCACCGACGAGCAGGCGCAGGAGTTTCTGCGCGTTGTGCCCCTCGTTGAAAAGGCAATCATTCATTCAGGTGTCATCCTGATCAAGTACTGGCTGGAGGTGAGCCCCGAAGAACAGACACGACGGCTGGAATCGCGAATCCATGACGAGAGGAAGATATGGAAGCTTTCGCCGATGGATATCGAATCCTATCGTCGCTGGTACGACTACTCAAGGGCTCGGGATGAGATGTTTGCTATGACGGATACCGAATTCGCCCCGTGGCATGTGGTGGTGTCGAATGACAAAAAGCGCGCTCGCCTGAACCTGATCAGTCATTTGTTAAGCCAGATACCGTACGAAGCCGTCGAACGCGAGAAAGTTTCTTTGCCGCCGCGGCAAAAAGCACGAGGCTATGCGGATCCGGTTTACCCGTATAGATACGTAGCAGATAAGTTTTAAGTTTTAGAGTGACGGCTGTGGAAACGCGATATTCGAAGGCGGGCTGTCTCGCTGCGAGCCTGAGTTTCGAGTGAGACGTACAGGCATCGTACGCATGCCGACGGCATATTCCGTTGAAATACACTGCGGTTTTCCGTGGCCTTGGCTGAGATCTGGTTCCTCCCGCCTGGCGAGAACATGCCCCCGGAAACTTCAGTTCATTGAGGATCAACTTCTCTTTATAGATCCTCGCAATATCTGTGCTCCGTTTGAGGATGGATGTTATTAAGCGCCCGAAACAAACGACGGACCTTCGTCTTTATTAATGACAAATCAAGCGCAATAGCGGAAATTTTTTGAAAAAAATCCGATTAAAACCTTTCACCAGCTTTCATTGGAGTATATGTTACTGAGAGACACGAAAGAACGACGCTCAAGTCTGTCGTGCAGGGCGGCTCCAGGCACAGTCTATCAATCGGTCATTGCTGGATTGACCAGCCGGTTCGCTGGCGTGTCAGTTACATGATCGAGGCGCAGCGGCACGTTTGACTGCAGACCTGCTGTGAATGGAACGTTAATGCTCGACACCGTAAGGCCGATACGGAGAGCCCAGTGATGAATATTCACACGCAAGTTTCCCACCACGTAGTGACGGGAATCGTGTCAACGTTTGAGCGGCTCACAAATGTGTGGCGAACCCGTGCGAGCGAGCAGAATTCAGTCCCTTCGAGCTGGCCTGACAGATTCGACATGACAGCGCTTCTACATGACAACGCACCGCGTGATGCGTCCAGGGTGTTCCCGCGCAAAAGCGGGGCGCCTTGTCAGGAGCCGACGCGTCAAAATCAGCCGGGCCTACGAGCATACAGGCCGTCCCCTGCCGCGCGTTTCGACCGTATCAGGCAGTTAAGGACATCACTGTCCGGATTCATTACCCGCTCGAACCGTCGTGCTGAAGAGGCGATCCATGACCCCGCAACAGACGGCCTGAAGCCAGTGCTGGACATCGTGCCTGCAGCGGCGATCGTTGTCGACGAGGCGCACACGGTGGTACTGGCCAATGAACTGGCGGCGACGCTTTTCGGCTATACGAAGGAGGAACTGGGCAGCCTGTCTTTCGTGCAGTTGTTTCCCCGCATGGCAGACGACGAGCAAGATGGTCGAGGATCGTTTGCAGCGTCCACAGCGGGTGATGGCCTTGCAGGTTCCGGTGAGCGACGAACGGCCATCGCAAGATGCAAGGACGGTAGCGAGCGCGCCGTTGGCGTGAAATGCACGCAGTACGGAGAGGCTGGCGCATCGCTGTGGATCGTTACCAGCGTGAATCTGTGCGGGCAGGAGGAGGCCTGGCGCGATGACCCGCAGCATGGGCATCTCACGCGCGTTTTCGAACTCGCTGAGATGGCGGCCGTTCTTGCTCATGAGATCAACCAGCCGCTCACTGCGATCCTGAGCAACGCCCAGGCGGTACAGCGATTCCCGGAGCTAACGCAGAGCGCCTCCACCGATTTGCGGGAGGCGTTTGCGGACATCGTGGCGGATAGCTTTCGGGCCACCGAAATCGTCCGCAAGCTGCGGCAGTTCGTCAAGAGAGCCGCCCCCGAAATGCGGTCGCTCGATATAGGTAACCTCGTCAGCGGAGTGATGCACCTGATGCGTCGCGATGCGGTCGTGCGCGGCGTAAGCGTGACGCTTGATATCGCCAGGTTTGTGCCAACGATACGCGGCGACAACATCCAACTGCAGCAGGTCATGATCAATCTGCTGCAGAACGCATTCGATGCGGTACAGGGATGCTGTGCGGAAAATCGCATGGTGTCGGTGAAAGTCGATACCGCTCCGCAAGGAGAGGGGGTCAGCATTACAGTGAGCGACCGCGGCCCTGGCCTGAAGGCGGATCAGATCGGCGAGGTATTCACGCCATTCTCGACATCGAAGCCGCATGGTCTGGGGCTCGGTCTGTCGATCAGTATCTCGATCATCTCGATGCACGGCGGACACCTCTGGGCCGAAAGCAATGGCGACCGAGGCGCAACGTTCCGCGTCCTGCTTCCATCCGTGGGCGAGGCTGAAGGCTCGGCACCGAGTCAAACATCGTGACCGAACTCGCTCCCGTGGTGTTCGTCGTCGATGACGACGAACACGTTCGCACCGCACTGGCTCGATTGATCCGCATCGCTGGGTATCGGGTGGAGACGTTCGACAGTGCGGAGGCATTTATCGAACGCGTTGGTCTGAAGGGCGGGCCAGCCTGTCTGTTGCTCGATCTGCAACTTCCAGGGCTAAGCGGGCTGGCGCTGCAACGTCAATTGGGTGAGTGGCTGCCCGTCATTTTCATGTCCGGACATGGCGATATGAATTCTGCTATCGACGCCATGAAGGGAGGGGCGACTGATTTTTTGTCAAAGCCGGTCAGTGACAACGTGTTGCTGGATGCGCTCGAACGGGCGCTCGAACGGGCACGGCGGATGTTCGAGTGGCGTGCGGAACTGGCGGACATCCAGAGCCGGGTGAATCAGCTTACGCCGCGCGAGCACGAGGTGATGGCGCTTGTGGTGGCGGGATATCTGAACAAGCAGGTGGCAAGCGAACTGGGCGCAGCGGAAAAGACAATCAAGATTCACCGCGCACGCGTGATGGAAAAGATGAAAGCCGGCTCGCTTGCCGAACTGGTTCGTCTTGCCGGAAAAGCCAGCTCCGCATCGGAGACACACGCTCGCCAATAGCACAGCGTGCGCCCGCGTCATCCGAACTTTTTACCGCGCCCCTGGGCTGGCGTGAACCAGGCCTGTCTCTCGCTGTTCGCTTCGCGTTGCGCTCTTGCCGCACTTAAATACACATTAACGATCCGATGAGCCTGGACCATAGGCATTCCTGCGCAATTCACCGTGCGTGATGGACCAAAGTCCTATTTCCGTTTGCATGCAAATTCATTACGCTAAGTCTGCGCGACCATCCCTGCAACATCGTCTAAAAAGTCAGAAACGCCACATGGCTAATCTCACTCCAACCGCAGCCGTTGTCGACGATGAAGAGTCGGTCGGAAGGGCGATCAAACGCCTGTTGAGATCAGTTGGCATAGACGCGGAGGTATTCACGAGCGGCGATGCATTTCTGGACAGGCTGTCGTCCGTTCCTTCGTTCCGCCCGGATTGCGTGATACTCGACGTCCTGATGCCCGGTACCAGCGGTCTGGAGGTTCAGCGCCAGTTGGCAGGCCGGGGGTTGCCAGTCATCATCATCACGGCTCACGACGACGTCGCCATACGCGCGCAGGTGCTGGCCGCAGGTGCCGTCGAATATCTGCGCAAGCCCTTCGACGGTGCTGTCCTGATCCGCACTGTCCGGACTGCGATGGGCATTCCACCCACGCCCTGACGCCGTCGTTCTTCGTGCACCGCTCGAGCGGGGCGTCCGCATCACGGTCATATGAGACCAAAGTCCGATTGCTCTGACCTTGCGGGGTGACGACACTGGGATTCACGCAGCCGTCAGCCGCGCAGACGTCATCCGGAGAACACGGATATGAAGAGCCCGGACGCACTCAGTTGGATCACTCGATGAATACTGCCTCCATTACCCGCGCACTACGCTGGCTGCAGGCGCTCGTCATAGCGATGCGGTCCCACGCCGTCAGCTATCCGGTGTGGGATCGCCCGATCTGCGTTCACCGCACACTGGTGCTGGTGGTCCCTTCCATGCGAGGCCCACAGGCTTGCCGATGGGGAACCATGCCGCAGGGCGGTCTGGCATTGACGCTGTTTGTTGCAGTGCTCGCGCTCGTCGCCGGATGCGGCAAGAAGGAGGTGGTTCAGGCGCCACCCGCGCCCGAGGTCACAGTGATGACGGTTACGCCGCGCGATACGCCGGTTCAGTTCGAATTCACTGCGCAGACCGAGAGTTCGCGCGAAGTTCAGATCCGCGCTCGTGTGGACGGCTTTCTCGACCGGCGCACATACGTCGAAGGGGCACTCGTGAAGACGGGGCAGACCATGTTTCTGATGGATCCCAAACCATTCGAGGCCGCGCTGCAGACGGCGAAAGGTCAGCTGGCCCAGCAGCAGGCGAGATATCAGGTAGCGAAGGCCAATCTCGCCCGGGTGCAACCGCTGGTCGCGCAGAACGCGTTAAGTAAAAAGGACCTCGATGATGCTGTCGGCGCTGAGGCGCAAGCCGCCGCGGCCGTCCTCGCAGCCAAAGGCGAAGTGGATACGGCTCAGTTGAATCTCAGCTACACGACGATCAAATCGCCGCTAACCGGCCTGTCGAGCTTCGCCCGGCAACAGGATGGCAGCTATGTCACGGCGACCCAGTCGGGATTGCTGACCACGGTGTATCAGCTCGATCCGATCTGGGTCAATTTCAGCGTGTCCGAGAACGAAATGCTGAGGTATCGGGATCAGATCGCCAACGGACACTTGCGCTTCCCTTCGGATAACGACTTCACGGTGTCGCTCGTCCTGGCCGACGGCTCGACTTATTCGGAACACGGTTCCATCAATTTCGCCAATCCCGCGTTCAGCACGGAAACGGGGACGTTCCTCGTACGGGCTGTTTTCGACAATCCCAAAGCGGTGCTGCGACCCGGGCAGTTCGTGCGGGCGCGCGTGGCCGGAGCGATCAGGCCGAACGCTATCCTCGTGCCGCAGCGGGCGGTGCTACAAGGCTCGAAAAGCCATTTTCTGTGGGTGGTGGACGACGAATCGAAGGCCCATCAGCGGGTGGTGGAAGTCGGCGAATGGCAAGGCGATAACTGGTTCATCACCGACGGACTCAAAGCTGGCGAGCGGATCGTGGTCGACGGTGCAATTCGGGTGACGGCTGGCACCCCGCTCAAGAT
>NZ_JBAURZ010000137.1:0-9800 GCF_049581445.1 Paraburkholderia sp.
ACTTTCTGGGCTTCAATATTCTTGAGGCCTCGCAGCCTTCGCTGGTGTCGAAACTGGCGCCGGGTTCGCGCAAAGGCGCGGCCACCGGTGTCTACAACACCACGCAGTCCATCGGTCTTGCGCTGGGGGGAATAGCAGGCGGCTGGTTGCTCAAGATCGCCGGGCAAAGTGCGGTTTTTTTCGCGTGTTCGGGGCTGGCGCTGTGCTGGTTGGTGGTTGCCGCGAAGATGAGGTCGCCCCAACGCAGGACGACTCAATAGACCTCAGCTGTTGGCGTACAGCACCGGCCCGTAGTCTCTGAAGCGAACGATGCCGGGATTGAGGCCGTCCTGCGTCCGGAGGGTACGGGTTCGAGAACGACGGCATGTTCCGTCATACGCCGTTCGAAGATTGCGCAACGCCGATCGCTCATCGCCGTCCGTGCCCAAGGCTAATTTTCGCGTAGCATTGATCGAACGCCGTGGACCCACCAGACTCGTCGCCGAACGCAATGGCAGTCGCGCGATGTTGCGTGGGCGACCGCCCAAAAAAAGCCCGCGCTATGAAGCTGCGGGCAGTCAACGTCGTGCGTCGGCCAGGGGAGCAGCCTGACGCACATTTCAGGTCCGGGTTGTCGTCAACAAGAAGTCAAGGCGTGTTGCTGGACCGTTGCTATCGATACCCATACCGTTGAGCGACCGTTATCGACACGACCCATTGACGGATGATGCGGGCTTTGTCATGCATAGCTGCGCAGCGTTCGGTGCTTCCCATCGTACGAGGCTGCAGTCATCTCTTATCCGGCCGGCAAAATCCTTCGGCGCGGTAAGACGTAGATCCCGGTATTCGATAATGTGGTCGAGTGCGTTTGCCCATCCCAGGTTCCAGGCGCTTTCGAAACCCGGCGATGACGGCTGCGTTTTTCGCAGCGCTTCCTTGTAGTCCTCAATACCTTTTGGGGTCGCGCCGCAGAACGCGCCGGCGAAACGGGCAAAGCTAGCAGCGGCCTGAACGTCAGCCGCGGGTTGAGCGTGTGCCGTCAGTGTGAATAATGCGGTCAGAACGGGCGCGCATGACATTGCGCACCGCTGAATCAGAGATATCTTCCCCGGGCGTGGCCGTGTCATAAATGTCGTTCTGTCTTTATCAATGCGCCTGCCGCGTGCTGTCATCGCCCCCTCACGCCCCGGAGTGTTGCTTGTTGTCGGCATGCTGCATCATCCGCATCATCTCTGGGCCGCCGGTTTTGAAGAAGGCAGCAAACATCACAACGAACAAGGTAACGAACACGATATCGAGGACGGTAGTGTAGTTAAACGAAATTCGGGAGCCCACTGCCGCGATATCCCTATTATGGGGTGTCCAGCCAGACAGTTGGAAGAGCGCTTCGACGGCAAGAGAGGCGATCACCATCGACGAGTAAAACGTCAGGAGCATCACAGCGGTCATCCGTCGACCATAATATTTCCGGTAGATATTCAGGATCGGAAGAATGATGAGATCGCCGTAGATGAATGACGCGACGCCGCCGAAGCTGATCCCGCCTCTCCACAACACGGCAGCCAGGGGAACGTTGCCCACTGAACATGTGAATGATGCAATGGCGATTAGCGGTCCGACGAACGCGCCCCAGATCATGGCGACGGCGGGGTGGCTTATGAAGAAGAACATTTTCCAGAAACTGTCCGGTACCCACGCGCCTAGCGCGCCTGCGACGAGTACACCGATTCCGATGTCACGCCAGAGCATCGACCAGTTCATGATGTATGAGTGGCTGATTGATATCCAGCCGTCTCTTGAACACAGACGTTCACGCCATGTTCCGTTCTGCTTTTCGGTGGACATGGCAGCATGTCCTTCCATGCTGCCAGCCACGCCTTTTATCGCCTGGTTAGTTGCTGTCCTGATGAGTGGGGCGCCGATGATAAATCGGAATGCCAGTGCGACAAGCAGGATCATCACCGGCCCACCGATGAACTCGGCCGCCGCGAACTGCCAGGCGATCATTACCCAAAGCAAGACACCGAGTTCGAGGACAAGATTCGTGGCGGCAAACTGGAACGCCATTGCTGCAATGAAACTACCACCCTTGCGCACGATCGAGCGGGCCATGGCCACGGCTGCATAGGAACAGGAGGATGAGGCGGCGCCGAATACGCCAGCCCGCATAAGCGAGCGCGGTCCTGCGTCGGGCAGTAATGCCGACATTTCATCTTTCGACACAACGACCTCAACAACAGCCGAAAATAGAAAACCTAGGCTCAAACCCCAAAACATCTGCCAGAGCATCATGAAGCTCATCCATAAAGCCTTGCCGATGGCGCTGCCGATAGCCATGGATCTGTCCCAGAGTTGACGATAACTGAAGGTGTGGAGGCGCCGCCTGGCTCCTCGTTGATCGACTCCTTCGAATTAAAAGAAAGCATGACCCGTTCCCGGCAGAGAAGCCTGCAAGTGCCGAGGCGGCAGTTGCATCTTGCATCGGTGCGAGTAGCACCAGGCGTTTGGTGCGTTCGAACAGTATGCCGACGCAAGAGGCGTTGTTCGCTCCTTTGATGAAGTCGCCTTCCCAGTGGCAGCCTGGCATCACTCGGTGTTGATCGAAAACGTCGGCAACCTGGTGTGTCCGGCGCTATTCGACCTCGGTGAGGCGGCCAAAGTATTGATTCTGTCGATGACTGAAGGCGAGGACAAGCCGATCAAGTATCGGCATATGTTTCGGGCGTGGTCTCTGTGCAAAGTGGCGAGGGCATGGAAGCATGGTACGGTTGGTTGCGAACCAGCGTAGCATGGACCAAGCAGTAGATCGGGATTGGGCAGATACCGCTTCCACGAAAAACAGCGGCGCTGTGAGCTTATCAGGTACATCACGCAAGATAACGTAAGGAAGAAATCGAAATTCCTTTTCACGGTCAGCGTTTGCAGCGTAGGCCAGGCGCACCTGGTCCACCGTGTGATCGCCACAATTTTGGCACCGAAGCCCTGGCGCACATGGCTCCGGGAATCATTCCGACTCGACCTCGGAGCGAGCGATCGCTTCTCATCGAACCGAGAAAACGTTCGATGAGAAAGCGGAATCATCCTTAGCGGATCCCGCGCTTGATCAGCGGAATGAGCGAGTCGATCGTCGCGGGTGTCTGCACGCCTGCACCGGTGTTGATGGTCAGTCCCGCGAAGTGATAAGCAGCCGAGAGCACGCACTGCGTGACCGGCAGAAAGCCCTGCAGATAAAGTTGCTGGTCGAGCGTCGCGGTGAGGTATTTGCTCTGCAGCCCGGCAATCGTGGCGGGCGCCAGATCGATGCCGCCCACGATGATTTGCCCCGGCTTCTTGCCAGCCTGCTGAAGCGCCTGCGGAATGAACCCGGTCACGCCACCGTGCTGCGTGCCAATCGCCTTCAGATCAGGGTGCGCCTGGATAAAGGCGACCAGGATCGGCACGGCGAGCGATGAATCGGCGTCCACCTGAGGTGAGATATTAAGCCGGGTCACCTTCACGCCGGCCTTTTCCAGCGTCTCGGCAAGGCCACGGTCAGACTGGCTGCGCACACTCTCGTTGAAGACTCCGTATTCGAGCGCCTCGTCGCCCTTCTTGAGCCCGGCGTTGAGCATGGCCTGAGCGGTGATCTGCCCGCCCACGTAGAGTTCGACGCCGGCATAGCCGAACCCCTTCTCGTCGTAAAGCTTCTGGTTATCGGGTAGCGGCGTGTTGCCGACGGTCACGATGATGCCCTGGTCTTCCGCCTGCTTGATCAGTGGTGCGAAGGCTGGATCGCCCGGATGGCCCATGATGCCAATACATGTTGGATGCGCCGCCATCGCCTGGCGAAACTGGGTAAGCATCGTCTCCGGGCTCCAGGCCGAGAACTGCTCGATCACCTTGATGCCGAAGGCATGCCCCGCGTCCGCAGCCCCGGTCTGACGTGGCAGCGTCGCGCCATCGCCGGGGTTTCCACCCATCTGCATATACATCGTCATACCGGCGCCGAGCTGCCCCGCCGTGGTTGGCTCCGTGGCACCGGCTGTCGGCGCGAGGCTGAACGTAAGCACGCTCGCCCCGAGGAGGAATCCCGTCATGATCTTGCTCATTTCTGCTCCTATCTCCTGATTTAACGGCTCTATCTCCCTCCAAACCTGAATTTTTCGCGCAACATGCGCAGCCTGGCGGGATTCTCGACCAACAGATGCAGGATGACGGCGACGATGAACACCACACCTTCGATCGCCTGTACCCAGAAGCCGGCGATACCTGTCGCAACGATTCCGGCCTCCAGCATGCCAATCACAAAAGTGCCGAAGAAAGTACCCACGATCGTCGCCGTGCCACCAAACACCGAGGTTCCGCCGATGAACACGCCGGCCAGCGCCGGCAGCAGGTAGCCTTGCCCTTGGGTCGAGAAATAGTTCAGATTCTCGAGCGTGAGCAGAACCGTCGCGAAACCGGCCAGCACACCCATCAGCGTGAACAATTTCACCGTCTCACGCAGCACATTGATGCCCACGACCTTCGCCACGTTGCGGTTGTCTCCGATGAACAGCACGTGCTCGCCAAAACGGTGGCGATTGAGGATGAACCACATGAATATCGCGAGCCCGAGCGCCCAGAGCGCTTGCATCGGGATCACATCGAACAGCGTGCCCGCGAATACTGCATAGGCTGAACCGCTGGCGAGCTGCTGCAGCGCATTGGAGAGCCCGCCGGAAAGGATCGAAGCAACACCGGCCCAGAGGAACTGCGTGCCAATTGTCACGATGATTGACGGCACACCGACCACCGCGACCAGCACCCCGTTCACCACGCCGACCAGCGCGCCACCAGCCAGCGCCGCGATAATGGCTAGCCACGCTGATCCGGTAGTGTTCACGCACCAGGCGAACAGAAAGCCCGAGAATGCCATCACCGAGGGGAAAGAGAGATCGATCTCCCCCGCTGCAATTACCAGAGTCAGCCCGATCGCCAACACCGCCATCGGCGGCACGGTGGTCAGGAAGGAGAAGTAGATTGGCCAGCCCAAGAAGACGCGCGGGGCGGTTGCCATGAAGAGGCCGACCACCAGCGCGAACACGACCACGCTCGGCAATCCCTCCACACGAGCAAAACCCGGCAGGCGAAAAGACACTAACCGCGCCGGCTGTTTTTCTTTTACCGGATCACTCACGTCCTTGTCCCCACAGCCGGCACCGGCCCGTGTCCGCTCTGCTGCAGCGAAATCAGAAACCGGGTGAGCTCCTCAAGGCTCATCTCCCCTGACTTGATATCCGCGACGATCCGGCCACGATCGAGCACGACCAGTCGATCGGCAAGCTCGTGCACATGGGCGAGGTTATGTTCGATGTAGATGCAAGCGCGGCCGGACTCCTTAATCGAGCGCACAAAGTCGAGAACCTTGCGCACCTCGCTGATGGCAAGTGCCACCGTTGGCTCGTCGAGAATGATCAGATCGCTGTCGAAATACATCGCCCGTCCGATCGCGATGCCTTGGCGCTCGCCACCGGAGAGTTTCTCAATCAACGAATTCGCGTCGATCCCCACGCCGCGGAAACCGAGCTGCTGCTTCAAAATATCGTTGGCAATGCGCCGTTCTTCGGCAACATTGATAAAGCCGAACCGGTTGGTGATCTGCCGGCCGACAAAAAAATTACGCCACAGCGGCTGCTTCTCGCCCAGCGATTTCTCCTGATATACCGTCTCGAAGCGCAGTCGGTGCGCCTCGCGCACGGAAAAGCGGCTCCAGTCGACCTCCTCGTCCCGGATGAACATCTTGCCAGTGCTCGGCCGCACAACACCGGTCAGCACCTTGATGAGCGTCGATTTACCCGCGCCGTTATCACCGATCAGGCCGACGATTTCGTTGCGCCCTATGGCGAGATCGATGTCGGAAAGCGCGCGTATCTTGCCGTAGGACAGGCTGATGCTCTGCGCGCGCACGATATGCCGCCAGGCGCCCGTAACGGCCGCTGCGTCGCTCGCCGTCACGCTACGCTCCAGCTCGAATGGCCCACAGTGATGTTGTGTACGACGATAGCCATAAGACCTTTCCTTTCACTTATCGATCGCCGCATCAACTTACATTGGAAGTGCCTTTGAAATTTAGCAAGACTTAGAGTCTAGTTCAAGAATCGCCTGACGAGACCGCTTGTTTCATCGGGAAATTCCGAGGCACCTGAACTACGGAACCTAAGGGATCGGAGCACCGGTTATTGATGACGACTCGTCGACACCAATCGAACCGTTATTTGCACCGTTGACGCGATGCAACAAGCATTCTCGCCACGAGAATCGGCGAGCGGCCGTTGCACCGCGGGAGTTGTCACCGCGGCGCTTTTCGACCATTCGAAACCTGTGGGAAGGCGAAAGCAAGGTATCGAAAGCAAGGTATCGAAAGCAGTAAAGGTATTTGACCGATTAACGGCCTGCTTTGACCCACTGTTCAGCGGCGGTACCAGCAGGTTACAGGCCCCTGCTCATAAGAAGTCTGAGTTCAGGCTCATTTGTGTGCTGACAATAGGTGACGTCAACGCGCAGTGCTGGCAGCGCCAGTGGCACAAGGCGGCCCGTCGGCGTTTGCTTGGCGCTGCTAACGCGCGGCATGCACATGCTCGCGCAGTGCACCAGGAATCAACGCGCGTTCGAGGCCACCATCACTAAGCCATGCACGCGTCTTCTGCGCGGCCCGTTCAATCAGTTGGGCGCACTGCGTATAGTCGTAAGGTGAGACATCGAGTGGACACAACGGTGGAACGACATAGATCTGCGCACGCGTCGAATAAAACTCCAGGTCGCGCACGAGCTGACGCGCGATGATGAGCGTCAACGCATGCATCGCCTGCGCGATCGCGCTACGTGGCGGCGCATGCAACGCACACGCGAAGCCGGCCGGCAACACGACGATACGCGTCGCACCGAGCGCGACCGCCACCGAGATCGGCGTGTTGTTGGCGACGCCGCCATCGACGAGATCCACGCCGTCAATACGCACCGGCGGAAACACCCCGGGTATCGCTGCGCTCGCCTGCACGGCGTTCACCACAGGACCGGCAGAAAGAACGATTTCGTCGCCGGAAAGCATATCGGTCGCAACGATGTGAAGCGGCAAGGTCGCCTGCTCGATCCGCTCATACGACAGATGCGTCTCCAGCAACCGGCGCAACGCGTTCGCCTCAACGAGGTGCGGACGACTGCTCAGAATCATCGCGAGCAGCCCAAGCATCGAAAGCGGCATGATGTCCTGCCGCCGGATCTTGCACCAGAGCGCTTCGAGCATTGCAACGCCATTGCCGTCTGGTCGTCCGGCGAAATACGCTGCGTTTATCGCGCCCGCGGAGGCGCCCACCAGGCAGTCCGGATGCTCACCGCGGTCGAGCAGTTCGCGCAGCATGCCAACCTCGATCGCACCGAGGCTGCCACCGCCAGCGAAAACAAATGCGGTCAAACCCGAAGGGTGGGAGTTCATGGCTGTTTCCAAACGTCTGCCTGCGGCTCAACACCAGGTGCTGCTGCAAGTCGCACCGGCCCTCGCATGCTGAGGTCGCGGCGTCCGAGCGCGTATGTAGCGCATCCAACGCAGCCTGAGCAATTCACCGCCGCGATGTCTTTGTCCTTCGATCAGCTAGTGCAGTCCAGTCTGCATGGTATGCCCCTTTCAAGGCATACACCAAACGTCGGTAAGATCAGACGCGGATTTGGCGCCATGTCTTCTCCTTGGCAATTGGCACGTTCCATTTCACAAACCAGCTTGCCTATTTGCGAAGTCCATTTCCAAACGAAGCGGCATGCGAGCACTGACCTTGTCGGATAAGCGAGAGTGAACATTGCCCGATAGCGACCACGCGTTCAATGCGAGTTAGCCTGAAGCGGTGATGCGCTGCATCATCCATTGAGCGGCGGCGCAGCGCATGAAAAGGTCTATGATCGAATCACGCGTGAAGCGTCAGGCTAGGCAACGCAGCCGTCCGCCGCGCCTGGGAGAAGACCATGACGGAGCTCGTAAAGACACTCGCTGGCGGGGCAGGCGGCCGTCAGCGCCGGCAGATCGCGTGGGTCTACGCATTTCTCCTGGCCTTCAATCTCGCGGCCTGGGCCGCCGCTTTGCTGGCGTTTCGCGGCTATCCTCTGCTGCTAGGCTCCTGCCTGCTGGCATACTCGTTCGGCCTGCGACACGCCGTGGACGCGGACCACATTGCTGCCATCGACAACGTCACACGCAAGCTGATGCAGTCCGGCCAGCGACCGGTGACGGTGGGGCTGATGTTCTCGCTCGGGCATTCCACCATTGTTATTCTGGCCACGCTCGGCATTGCCGCGACGGCGCTGGCGTTGCAAAGCCGGATGAACGGTTTGAAGGAAACCGGCGCGGTGATCGGCACGCTCGTGTCGACTTTCTTTCTGTTTGCGATCGCGCTCCTGAACCTTCTGGTGCTGCGCTCGGTATTGCGCGTGTTTCGCCGCGTGCGCCGCGGCGAGCCTTATGTCGAAGAGGATCTGGATATGCTGCTGGCCGATCGAGGTTTTCTGTCGCGCATCTTTCGGCCGCTTTTTCGGCTCATCACGCGAAGCTGGCATATGTACCCGCTAGGCTTCCTGTTCGGACTCGGCTTCGATACCGCAACGGAGATTGGCGTGCTCGGCATTTCTGCAGCAGGTGCCGCGCAAGGCATGCCGATCTGGTCGATCCTCGTGTTTCCGGTGCTGTTCACGGCGGGCATGACGCTGGTCGACACCACCGACGGCATCATGATGCTCGGCGCCTACGGCTGGGCCTTCTTGAAGCCGGTGCGCAAGCTCTACTACAACATCACGATCACTACGATTTCGGTGCTGGTGGCGTTGGTGGTTGGCGGTATCGAAGGCCTCGGATTGCTGGCCGATCAACTGCATCCAAGCGGCGACTTCTGGGTGATGGTGGGCGTGCTCAACGACAATTTCGGCCTGGTCGGATACGCGATCATCGGATTATTCCTCGCAGGCTGGCTATTGTCCGTAGCGGTTTACAAATGGAAGCGTTTCGAGGAACTGAAGATTCATTCGTGAGCGCGTTTCATTGGCGTGAATATGCGCGCATAAACCCGAACGCATAAACCCTTAAGGGCTATCGTCAGAGAATAGGTCAGAGAACAGAAGCGGGCACGCTGAAGACGCGTATCGCCTTATACGAGGTTCGTGCGTTAGTTACGTAAACTGGGTTATTTCGTAGCGCTGAACTATACTCAAAAAAGTTTTTCGGGCCCATCACGGTGGGCACCATTCGATCTCAAACATGCAGCAAATCCGATCCTTTAGCCGTCTCCCCACGCGGTAGTGTTACCGATCGATTGCTGGACACGTGACTGCCGTGCGGCACTCGCCACGTATCTTTGTCTGTAAAAAGAACGCGGATCGCAGTGGAGGCACATGATGGCAGAAGCAGACAACGTCCCCTATGGGCGCAAGACTCAGCACGCGCCGGCCCTCAAGGAAGTACACATTATCTGGATTACCGCCGGCCTCGGCTGCGACGGCGATTCGGTATCGATTACCGCGGCAAGCCAGCCGAGCATCGAAGACGTGATTCTCGGCGCGATTCCCGGCTTGCCGAAGGTCCATTTGCACAATCCCGTCCTGGCGTATGAAAACGGCGACGAGTTTCTAAAACCGTTCCATCAGGCCGCGCGCGGCGAGTTGGACAACTTTGTGCTGGTCATGGAAGGCTCGATTCCCAACGAGCGCATTAATCGCGAAGGTTATTGGGCGGCCTTGGGCACCGATCCCGACACCGGCGACCCGATCACGATTCCGCAGTGGCTCGACCGGCTCGCGCCGCGCGCGCTGGCCGTGGTCGGCGC
>NZ_JBAURZ010000138.1:0-2354 GCF_049581445.1 Paraburkholderia sp.
TCATCACGCCGCAGCAGTCGCACATTTATGTTGCCGCGCTTGATCTGACCACGACCAAGCGCGACGACGTAATCGGTCTGATGCGCACCTGGACTGACGCCGCCGCGCGGATGACTCAGGGCCAGCCCGCCGGGCAGTTGCCCGGCCCCGACGGCAAAGCGGCGCCCGACTCCGCCGACGTGCTCGGCCTCGGTACTGCCGGTCTGACAATTACCTTCGGCTTCGGTCCGGGTATGTTCACGTCTGGCGGCAAGGACCGCTATGGCATTGCCAATCGGCGGCCGGCTGCGCTCGTCGATCTGCCGCACTTTAACGGCGATCAGTTGCTCCCCGAGAAAACCGGCGGCGACATCTTCATCCAGGCCTGCGCGAACGATGCGCAAGTGGCGTTCCACGCCGTGCGTCAACTGGTGCGCCAGTGCTATGGCGCGGCGACCATGCGCTGGGGCCAGCAAGGCTTTGTGTCAGGGCCGCGCGGCCAGACGCCGCGCAACCTGATGGGCTTCAAGGACGGCACCAACAACCCGTCGACGAAAAAGCCCGAGCTGATGAACCAGTTCGTCTGGGCCAACGGCGCCGATGCACCGTGGATGCAAGGCGGGTCGTATAGCGTCGTGCGCCGCATCCGCATCACGCTCGAACATTGGGACATGACCGAAGCCGATTTCCAGGAACAGGTCTTTGGTCGTCACAAGTTGAGCGGCGCGCCGATCGGCAGCAAGAACGAGTTCGACCCCGTCGATCTCAAGGCACAGGACAAGGACGGCAATTCGATCATTCCGGAGAATTCGCACGTTCGTTTGTCGAATCGGGACAACAACAACGGCGCGCAGATTCTGCGCCGCTCGTACTCGTACAACGACAGCACGAATTTCTACATCGAGCGCTGGCCGCCATGGCGCCAGGAAACGGAATACGACGCCGGGCTGATTTTCATCGCCTATCAGGGCGACCCGCGTGCCGGCTTCATTCCGATCAACGAGAAGCTCTCGAAGTTCGACATGATGAACCAGTTCACGACGCACGTCGGCAGCGCGGTGTTTGCCTGTCCGCCGGGCGCACGTCCGGGTTCGTACATCGGGGCGGGGCTGTTCGAAACCTGAGTACATGAGCACCTGAGCGCCGCTTGCGGCGCTCAAAACGATTTCGCGGGGTTTGGCTGGGCTCTTCGCGCAACGCTGCGCCGGGCCCGCGCCTGCGAGCGGAACCCCGAGACCCGCTCGTGGCATGCCACGCATGACACAGATCAAAACCATCACAAAAGGAATTCTGAACCATGACTCATTCCTGGCTTGGCACCCGTGTTCGCGCAATGAGCGGCGCGGCAGCGCTTCTGCTGGCGACGCTCGGCACTGCGCCCATCGCTGCCCACGCTGCATCGATCACGCTTTACAGCGCGCAGCACGAGCAGGTCGTCAACATGCTCGCCAAGGACTTTGAGAAGCAAACGGGCGTCTCGGTCAAGATCCGCACCGGCGAAGGTCCGGCACTGGCTGCCCAACTCGTCGCGGAAGGCGCAGCCTCCCCCGCTGACGTGTACTTCACGGAAAACTCGCCTGAGCTGATGCTGCTGGAAGAAAAGGGCATGCTCGGCAAGGTGGATGCAGCGACGCTCGCCGCCGTGCCGGCGCGTTTCGATTCGCCCACGGGTGCCTGGGTTGGCGTGACCGCGCGTGAAAACGTGCTGGCGTACAACACGGCCAAGCTCAAGCCGGCGCAACTGCCGCAATCGCTGTTCGATCTGGCCAAGCCGCAATGGAAGGGCAAGGTTGGTATCGCCCCGAGCGATGGCGACTTCCTGCCGCTCGTGAGCGCCGTGATCGCGCTGAAGGGTGAAGCTGCGACGCTGGATTGGCTCAAGGGCCTGAAAGCCAACTCGCAGATCTTCGACGACGATGAAGGCGTGGTGGCCGCAGTGAATCGCGGTGCGGTCGAAACCGGCATCATCAATAACTACTACTGGGCGCGTCTGAATGCCGAAATCGGCGACAAGTCCACCCGTAGCGCGCTGTACCACTTCACCAATGGCGACGCGGGTGCGCTCGTCAACGTGTCGGGTGCCGCGATTCTGAAGTCCGCTCACAACGAGGCGGATGCGCAGAAGTTCCTCGCGTACCTGGTCAGCGAACGCGCGCAGACCTTGCTCGCAAAGAGCCACGTTGACTTCGAATACCCGCTGCATGCGGGTGTCGCACCGGATCCGATCCTCAAGCCGTTCAGCGAACTGACGCCGCCGTCATTGACGGTGCAACAGCTCGGCGACGACAGCAAGGCAGGCGATCTGCTGCGTCAGGCAGGCCTGCTGTAAATGAGCGACATCGTGTCCGCCGCAGCGCCGGCGCTTGCTTCTGCAC
>NZ_JBAURZ010000139.1:0-2992 GCF_049581445.1 Paraburkholderia sp.
GGGCGCACTTGCGTGAAACGCTCCCGGCGATGCAACGCCAGCTCGCGCAGATGACCGCGCAAGCCAACGAGGCGCGGCGGCTGTCGGCAGCGGCGCAGGGCGTGACGCCTACCGGCGGCGCCCTGAAGGATGCGCTCACCGCTTCACTGTCTGACCACGGCATGACCGCGCTGCAAGTGCAGTTAATCGGCAACGCGGTGCAGATCCAGTTGAAGAACGCGTCGTTCCCGGTGTGGACCAGTTGGGTCGACGACGTGCGGCGGCAATTCAAGGTGCAGGTCTCCGAAGCGCATGTCACCGCGCTCAAGGACGACGGCCAGGTCGACCTGACCGCGTCGTTGCAGCCGTCGACCGTCAAATGACGGTGTAGCCACAGGATTTCGCATGAATTACTGGATGCGGCGCTTGCGCGCTGCCCTGCCGTGGCTGCTGGTCGCGGTGATATCGAGCGGCACGGTGCTGCTGGTCGTGTTGCCCGCTGCGTGGATCACGCCGCAGTTTTCCAAAGCCACCGGCGGCCACGTCAACCTCGTCAATCCGGCGGGGTCGCTCTGGCATGGCTCGGCTACGCTGATGCTAGCCGCAGGTTCGGATACCAGCACAGCGACCCTGCTGCCGGGTCGCGTCGAATGGCATACGGCGTTCTGGCCGCTGTTTATCGGCCGCGTACGGATGACCATGCTGCAAAGCGATGCGATGCCCAATCCGATTACCGTGGACGCCACCCGGCGCGGCGCGATTCTGTCGCAGGGTGCGATTGCCGTGCCTGCGTCGCTGCTAACCGGCCTAGGTGCGCCTTTCAATACGCTTGATCTGGAAGGCGACGTGCAACTCGCATGGAGCGACTGGCGCAGCTTCGGCAACGAGGCATTCGGACAATTGACCGTCACGCTCGTCGATGCGAGTTCGCGGGTTTCGCTCGTTAAGCCGCTGGGCTCGTACCGCGTCGTGATTCAGGCGGAGGGCGACCGCTCCACAGTCGATCTGTCCACGCTCAAAGGACCGTTGATGCTCAATGGGCACGGGTCTGTCAGCGCGGGTTCCACGATGTTCAACGGCACCGCGAGCGCAGCGCCCGAGGCGCGGGATAACCTGGCGGGCTTGCTGAATCTGCTTGGGCGCCCGAGCGGGCCGGATACGGTGGCGTTGACCTTCGTTCACTGAGCGGACGTCGCCGCAATCGTGCCGGTTTCAAGTTTCATCTGCGAGGCATCCCAACCACCGCCTAGCGCCTTCACGAGGCCCACCGAGGAAACCATCCGTTCGCCGGCGATGCTGGCGAGCTTCTGTTCGGCGGTGAAGGCGGTGGTTTGCGCGGTCAGCACGTTCAGATAGCCGACCGTGCCCGACTTGTACTGGTTCGTCACGATATCCAGCGCCTGGCGCGCAGATTCGACGGCTTGCTGCTGTACGACGATTTCCTGTTCGAGGATCCGTTGCGAAGCGAAGTTGTCTTCGACGTCCTGGAATGCGGCCAACACCGTCTGACGATAAACCGCGACATCCTCGTCATAAGCGGCGCGGGCGGCATTGGTCTGCGCTTCGCGCAGACCGCCGTCGAAGATCGTGCCGGCCAGTTGCGGGCCAAGGGTCCAGAAGCGCGCTGGCGTGGTGAGCAATTGCGACAGGACGGAGCTTTCGTAGCCGCCGTTTGCCGACAGCGTCAACGATGGGAAGAACGCGGCGATGGCGACGCCGATCTGTTCGTTCGCGGCCTTCGCCGCGCGTTCCGCCGACGCAATGTCGGGCCGCCGCTCGAGCAATGCCGACGGCATTTGCGCCGGCACGGCGGGCGGTATCGCGGTGAGCGGCGACGGTGCAATCGAGAAGGTGGACGCCGGTTCGCCGACCAGCACGGCGATTGCGTGTTCGTCCTGGGCGCGGGCAATACCGTTGTCGATTGCTGCGGCCTGCGCCGATTGCAGTTGGGCTAGCGCCTGGATCACATCGGAACGACCTGCGACACCCTGCGCGTACTGGTTCTGTGTGAGCTTGAGCGACTTTTCGTAGGCGACGACGGTATCGTCGAGCAGCTTCTGCATCGAGTCGAGCGAGCGCAGCGAGAAGTAGGTCTGGGCGAGCGTGCCCTGGGCGGAGAGCCGCGCGTTGGCGAGCGTGGCGGCGGCCCCCTGCTGGCTGGCTTCCTGGGCACCCACGGTGCGGCTTACCTTACCCCACAGATCGGGCTCCCAGCTTGCATCGAGTTGCAGGTTGTAGCTGTTGTTCACGCCGGATCGTGTACTTCCTGCCGTGCTTGCGCCTGATGAGCCGGTTCCCGAGCGGGTAGCGCCTGCTGAGCCGCTGATCACCGGGAAATACGCAGCGCGTGCTTCGCCGACCAGCGCGCGTGCCTGCCGATACGCAGCCGCGTATTGGGCAACCGTCTGGTTCGACGTGTTCAGCTTGTCCTCGAGCGCGTTGAGTTCGGTGTCGTTGTAGATCGTCCACCAGTCGCCGCGGTCGTGCTGGTCGGCAGGCTGAGCGACTTTCCAGCCCGGCGCCGCTTCCTTGTACGAGGCGGGAATTTCCGTGGTGGGCCGCTTATAGTCGGGGCCGACTGCGCAGCCCGCCAGCAGCGTGGCGAGCGCAGCGGCGACAGCCAGTGTCAGGACGCGCGGTGCAACGGCCCACGCGCGCGAGGTTCGGTCAAACTGCATGCAATGGATTCCTGTCGATTCGGCTGACGCGAGGTCTGCGGAAGATCACCTGGCGACTGCCTCGAATGCCTGTCAGGCAACGGAGAACGAGGTATCGCGGCGGTTCCGCAAGGGTAGCGTACGCACCGCGGGTGACGCAGAAAACTGTAAGGTTAATGCGGAGTGCGGCGCGGGTGTGTAACGGCGGCGAACCTGACGGTTACGCGCCGTTACGCCGAAGCGGAAAGATGATGCGGGCGGGAGTAGGTTTTAACAGCGGGCATCGGCCGTCGTTTGACGCGCCTGCTTGCCCGCCGCAGCGCGGCAAGGCGGCGCATCGCTACGCGGCTGGCAAC
>NZ_JBAURZ010000140.1:0-8240 GCF_049581445.1 Paraburkholderia sp.
CACCATGGTCGATGCGCTGCTACCGGCAGCCGACGCGCTGCGAGCGGCGCTCGCACAGTCCGCCCCAATGGGTGATGCGATGCAGGCGGCGGTCGACGCCGCCATGTCCGGTACCGGGCGAACCGCATCCATGAGTCCACGGCGGGGGCGTTCGAGTTATGTGGGCGAACGCGCCCTCGGCTTTGCCGATCCCGGCGCACATGCCGTAGCACTGTGGCTTGCGGCGATTCGCGGCGCGTTGCTCAGGTAAAACCCCACTTAACTTTTCTGCCAGATAGCCGACATCCCCGGGACAGGGCGCATAAAAGTCCGGGGGCCTACGGGCCATTTATCTGTACGGAGATGTGAGAATGACTCAGGCTGCGTATCAAGCGACGCGGACGCCTTGGGTGGCGTTGACCATCAAGGCTCGTCTCGGACTGGCAATGGGGTTCGTGGCCATTCTGATGACCATGATCGGGGCGCTCGGCCTGTTCGGCATGCACTCCAGCAACGAGGCGAATCGGCAGACTTATGCGGTGCAATTGCCGAGCGCCATCGCGGTGGGCAACATGGAAATCTTCGTCGCCCGCGAACGCATGGCGCTGGACCGCGCGGCACTCTCTCCCGAAGACCCGAAGACCGCAGCGACGCTTACGCGCGCTCAGGGCTTCCGGGTCGAATCCGACTCCTGGTGGAACAAATATCTGGCGCTGCCACGCGACGCGACCGAAGACCGGCTCGCGCAGGATACCGGTGCGAAGCGCGCCGACATGCAGCACGCCATCGATGCCTTCGTCGCCGCTATTGCGCGCGGCGATCACCAAGCCATCGTCGATGCCGCGGGTGCGCTGACACCCGTCTATGTCGTCATGACAGCGAGCGATAACGCGCTGAAGAAGTATCAAGGCGAACTCGGCGAACGCGGCTACGAAGGTGCTCAGCAGAACTATGCGACGTTGCGCATCGCCTGCATTTTCATGGTGGTGTTGGGTGTCGTGATGGCCGGCTTGAGCTGGCTGTCGTTGCGCCGCGCCATTGCCGGCCCGATCGCGGACGCGTTGCAGCATTTCGAGCGTATCGCGGGCGGCGATCTGCGCGAAGCCGTTCTCATCAAATCGCACGATGAAATGGGCCTCTTGCTCGCCGGCCTGTCGCGCATGCGTACGAGCCTGATCGATACGGTGACGACGGTGCGCGGCGGCGTTGAATCGATCGGCACGGCGACACGCGAGATTGCGAGCGGCAACGCGGATCTGTCGGGCAGAACCGAGTCGCAAGCCGCGTCGTTGCAGGAAACCGCGGCCAGCATGGAACAGCTCACCGGCACGGTGCGGCAGAACGCGGACAATGCACGCCAGGCGAGCGGGCTGGCCGCGAGCGCCGCGGAAATCGCCAATCGAGGCAACGACGTAGTGGGCCGCGTGTTCGGCACGATGAGCGACATCAACAGTAGTTCGAATGAAATCGCCGACATCATCGGCATCATCGAAGGCATCGCGTTTCAGACCAATATCCTGGCACTAAACGCAGCGGTGGAAGCGGCGCGCGCGGGTGAGCAGGGGCGCGGCTTCGCTGTGGTGGCCTCGGAGGTCCGTAGTCTCGCGCAACGTTCGTCGAGTGCAGCGAAGGACATTCGCGGCCTGATTCTGAAGTCGGTCGAACGCGTGAAGAGTGGCACGTCGCTCGCTCAGGAAGCCGGGCAGACGATGAGCGACATCATTACTGCAGTCAGACGCGTCACGGACATCATGGGGGAAATCACGGCGGCGTCTGAGGAGCAAAGCGCGGGCATTGAACAGGTGGCGCGTGCGGTCACGCAGATGGACGAAGTGACCCAGCAGAACGCGGCGCTGGTCGAGCAGGCCGCAGCGGCTGCCACGGCGCTCGAAAGCCAGGCGCAGACGTTGCACCGGGCGGTGGAGATATTTCGGTTTGAGCCGGTTAGGGTGGGGGCTTTAAGCGCTTTCAACGCTGCGTGATTCGGCCAACGCTTTTGCATCGGCGCCAGCGGGGATGCGGACCCGCTCGCACATCGAACTGCTGGAGTTCCAGCGCAAGAGACTCCGTTACCCGCCGCCCGCCAGGTCAGCAAAGCTTACGCTGGTCGCATTGCAAGCCACGGCAAGGGCAGCGTCGTAACTGGTGAACAGCACCGTGCGGTCTTTCGCCAGCGTCGTAAAGAGTTCGATCAACACGCTGCGCGCGGCGGCGTCGAGACCGCCGAGCGGTTCGTCCGCGATGAGCACCGACGATTCACCCAGCGCAGCCGACGTGAGGAACACCTTCTTGCGAGTGCCGAAGGACATCTGCTCGAAGCGTTTGTCGAGGTGCGGGACGAGACCGAAACGGTCGGCTAGCTCAAGGGCGTCCGCATCAAGCGCGGTGTCGCGCGCAGCGGCCACGCTTTCGAGAAACGCACGCCCAGTTTGCAGCGGATAGGCCATGCAGTCTTCCGGCACGTAGGTAAGCACCGTCTTCGCTTTCGACGGCGCGCTGCGCAGCGAATGACCACCGAGCCAGACTTCGCCTTCGTCGGCTTCGATGGCACCGGCAAGAATGCCGAGCAAGGTGGACTTGCCGCTGCCCATTTCATCGCTCAATGCGATGCATCCTGTTTTGGTGCTGTAACGCAGCCTCTCGAAGAGGATGTGGTCGCCGTAGCGTTTGCTGAGGTTTTCGAATCGAAGCATGGCGTGCGGTATGTATCGGACGGAGCGAGATTGCGCGACAGTTGCCCTCGCGTTGCCGCAAGTCTAGCAGCGCACGCTGAACGTCTTCCTGCATACACAACGCACGCAACGCATGTGTGCTTTAACCACCACGCCTGGCGTTGCCGTTGTAGTACGCCAGATCGTCGCTGGTCAACAACTGTTCCATGTACGGCCCGCGTCGTTTCAGAGGCGCGTCAGCCAGGCACTCCTTTTTTCCGCGCAGACGGTCGGCGGGGGCGAGATGCGGCGCAATCTGCGGCGAAGGGGCATCTTTCGCGCTTGGCCAATGATGGCAGACGAGCGTCAGTGGCTCGCACGAGGCGCGATATTGCGGATGTACGGGTTCGCGCTCCGGCATGTTGAGAATCGCACCGTGCCCGAAGCGATCCACGACCGCTGTATAGAGAACCTTTTCCAGAAAATCGTCATCCTTGACGCGTAGGTTTTCCAGCATCTGCATGAATGCAGGCGTGTTGCGTGCGATGAAGAATTGCGTCGCGAGCGACTTCCGTTCGCGAATGCCATACGAGAAGCCAAGCGGTCGCAGCACGCCCGCCAGGTGCGCTCGCAACCTTCTGCCCAGCAAGGGTGAGCGTCGCCAGGCGGGCACGCAGTCGGTGCTCCAGGAGGAGGCGGCGATCATCGTGTGAGGGTGCCTGGCGAGCCGTTCCAGATACCGCTCTATAACGGCCTGGTCGAAGATCCACGTGTCCGCTTCAAGATGAATCACGTACTCGGGGTTGAAACGCTCGACCGCCGCCTTCATGGATGCCAGCAGCAGATCGTTGGCGCCAACCGTAAGCGGCCTGGGATCGCGTTTAACGAGCACGTCCTCCAGATAGGGCACATAACCCGCATCGGAACATGCGTGGACGACGGGCCATGCGCGTGGCCAGTTCAGCTTGATGATCTCCATCGATATACGCGCGCAATCGGTACGATTGAACGAAGTCAGGCACACGACGACTTGCATGATTGGACGGTGACGTTAAGAAAGTGGGCGGGACGAAATGCGGAAACCGTCCTGGAGCAATTTCACCGGCATAGTGCACGCCGCCGCTTACATCACCCCCTGCGCCACGATTACGCAATATTTCATGACGATCGGGCAAATGGGTCTGCCAGGCAATGCATAACGCGCGGCAAAGCTGCGTCGGGAATGGGCCTCGCGGTGCCGCGAATGCGGTCTGCGCTCGTCGTTGGGCACGCGTAAGAAATGCTTCGAAATCAAATACCCACCAGAACGTGGCGAGGCCCGGTCAAACTCAGGCTACGCAGGTGAACTGTGGAAATTTGATGCAAGGCGCTGAAATCGGGTCTCCGACCCATTGTGTGGCAACATGCGGTCGAATCTACTTTGGCTCGATTGGACGTATGAGTAACGATCGGACGCAACAGGCGAATCGCACGGATTCGGTGAGCGGCATGGCCGAGCATCAGACCGGCGCGCGCACTGCCGCGTTTGTCATGTCGCCGGCGCTGGGCGACACGCTAAACCTCCTCATTGTTGCCAATAATCTGTGCCGTGCAGGCTGGCGCGTAGATGTCTACGGCGATCACGCCTATGCGCTTGCCGCATGGTTTCCGCATTTGACGATTGCGCCGGCGTTGACGCAAGGCGATGCGCCTCATGTACTCGCGCGCTACCCAACGGTGATCCAGATGCATCGCGACCGGCCGCTCGCTCAGGCGGGCAACTGGCACTCCGGCTTTATCGACTTGCATGACGTGGAATATGCGGACAACCCCCATTGCATGGCGCGGCGCTTCGCCGATTTTGCCTCCACCCGTTTCGGTCTGGCGGACGTCGTGACGACCAACGGCATGCAGGCGCCTGCATGCCTCACGTTTCGCAAACATGCTTCCCGTGTGGCGATGCATCCCGAGGCCAGCACGGCTGACAAGCGCTGGCTCCCCAAGCGTTTCGTCGAACTGTCCCGCCGCTTGCACGACGCTGGATTCCAGACCGAATTTGCGCTCGAAGCCCATGAGCGGGCGCGCTGGGAACATCTTGGCGGCGCGTTGCCGCCTCTGCGCTCCTTCGCCTCGTCGGCCTTGCTGGCCGCCTGGCTTTATGAATCGGGCTGGTTCATCGGCAATGACTCGGGCGTGGGGCATCTCGCTTCGTCGCTTGGTATTCCCACGCTGACTATTTTCCGTCGGCGCGGCGTTGCACAGCGCTGGCGCCCGGGCTTCACGACCGGCGACATCGTGCTGCCCTCCTGGTGGGTACCTACTGCGGGTCTGAAGGAACGGTGGTGGCGCGAGAGCATCAGCGTCAGACGCGTGCTGGCAGCTTTTACTGCGCTGCGTTCGCGTGCCGCCGCGCAATCGGCTGCGTGCGGTTCAATGGAGACCTTTGAAGGATGAAGGCGAAGCTCGACCAGACGGCAACCATCGCCGTCGTGATGCCGGCAGCGATCGGCGATTCGCTGCTGATGATGGTGCTGGTCAACAACCTGATCCGCAACGGCTACCGGCCCGTCGTCTTTAGCTGGGTCGTGAAGGACCTGACCGACTGGTTTCCTGGTATCGATGTGCACAGCGGGCGGGACGCAGCAGGCTCCTTCGATCGGGTGATCCAGCTGCGCACCACAGCGTTGGGCGTTGCGCTCGCGGCCGACGGCGAAGTCTGCGAGATGACTCGCCTCGCTGCATTTCAGGTGCAGGGGCACATGATCGACATGATTGTTGCTGTCGCGCGCGACGATTTCGGCCTCGCCAACATCACACGTCATAACGGCATCACGGTACCGAACTCGATTCGTTTTCGCGCGCACGAAAGGCGGGTGGCGATTCATCCCACCGGCAGTCACATTGAGAAAATCTGGCCGCGCAAGAAGTTTGTCGCGCTAGTGGACAAACTTGTGCAGCGCGATTTCCAACCCACCTTGCTGGTGGCGCCGTGCGAGCGGCCGACATGGCTGCTGGATCAGGACGCCGCCGAACGGCTGCACTCCTTCGAGCGGCTCGCGGACGTCGCCGCGTGGATCGCGGAGTCCGGCTGGTTCATCGGCAACGATTCCGGTCTCGGACATCTGGCATCCGCGCTCGGCGTGCCGACCCTGTCGCTTTTCATGCGCCGCGGCATTGCGCGGACATGGCGGCCAAACTGGGGGCGCGGCGCGATCGTGCTGCCGTACAACCTCTTTGTGGTAGGTGCGCTCAAGGAGCGCTACTGGAAGCTGGCGCTTACCGGCAGCCGGGTATTGCGCTCTTTCGAGCGCTTGCGCCTGGACGATGAACGCGGCGTGAACTAGCGCCGGCTGCGGTTGGTCGAATGGGCCGACCTCCTCGAGACAGCTGCCTTCATGGGGTTACGCACGGCATAGTCGAGCGAAGACACCAATTGCTCCAGCCGGTACAGCCGTTCGCGTTGCGCGGGCTCGGCGGGCGCCTGTCGCAGCGAATACAGACGGCTGCGCCAGTAGTCGAGCGTCGGCACGGTATCGGACGCTGTGACGTGCCCCAGCACGTACTCAAGGTGCCGAAGCTCCCGTTCCATTTCGTCGTAAGTCATTTTATGTTCCCGTAGTGGTGTACTTGTCGGGGCAGGTGTGATGTGTTCCACCAGCGTGTCTCGTCCTCTGGTGGGCCGTCTTAGGGCCTGGATGTGGTTTTGCATGATTGCCTGCCACTTATCCGGCGTGCGCGGCTTCAGCGGCGGTGGCGAGGCGTAGCGCCTCTTGCGCTGAAAGTCCCGCTTGCATGGACTCGATCAGGCGTGCAGTCGCGGCTTCGCGTTCGCATGCGAGCACGGCCACGACTGCACCGGCTTTCATATAAAACGCGAGGAAGTGCAGGTTAGCGAGGTCGCCGTCGATCTGGATATCGTCCCAGTCGCTCGGGTGACCGAGGTACTCGAAGGTTTTGCCGTAGTGATAGGTCCAGAAGTAGGGGACCGCTGCGTAGCGATGGCGGGCGCCACACATGTTTTGCGCTGCAATGAAGCCGTGTTGTTGCGCCACGCGCCAATGCTCGATACGCACCGGCTCCTGGTTTTCGTATAAAGGAAATGTGGCGACGTCGCCCGCGGCGTAGAGGCCGGGAGCGGCCTGCATCCCCGCGTTGACAAGCACACTGCCGTCCTTCTGCAACGGCAGTGCTTTGACGAAGTGGGTAGCTGGCGAGACGCCAACGCCGATCACCACCATACTCACCGCCACGCGGGCACCGCTCTCCAGAACGACCTCTTGAACGCGCGTGTCGCCTGCAAGCTTTGCTACCTTCTCGTTCAAACGGAAAACGACGCCGTTGCGCTCATGCAGATGCTGAAACATGGCGCCGAGCTTCGGGCCGAACTGATGCTCGAACGGCACGGATTCGGGAGCGATCACGGTCACCGGATTGCCGCGCTTGCGTAACGCTGCTGCCACTTCAAGACCAATGAAGCTACTGCCTATCACGGCAACCGGTTGGTCCGCCTCTATCGACTCGCATAACGCAACAGCGTCTTGCAGGTTACGCAGCAAGTGGACATGCTTGAGGTCGTGCCCTGGAAACGGCGGCATCCTGGGGTGGCTGCCGCTCGCGAGCAGCGCTGCGTCGTAGGGAAATTCACGTCCGTCCGCGAGGCGAATCCTATGCTGGGGCACATTTAGCTCAACGACGCTCCCTTCGATGCGCTCAACGTGCTGTTGTTCGAACCACTCCGCCGGTATCAGCGGTGGCACGTCATCAATCACCGTTTCGCCCGAGGGCACGAATTTGCTCAGTGCCGTCCGGTCGTAGGGGGCGTGGCTTTCGTCACCGATCAGCGTCAACTGCCCTGCAAAACCATGATTGCGCAGCGCAGTACACGCCGCTGCCCCGGCTGCGCCCGCGCCGATCACGACGAACTTCGGGGTGTCGCTGAAGGTTACGGTGTCCTCATTGCGCGGGATTTTTTGCGGCGTGACGCTAACCTCGCCGTTACTGATGGTTACCGGATAGCGATCCAGTCCACTCAGCGCAGGGGGTTCGAGTACGTTACCGGTGGCGATATCGAAGGTGCCTTTATGCCACGGGCAGATGATATGACCGTTGCAGATCGCGCCTTCTTCCAGCGGAGCGCCCGCATGCGGACAGTCCGCGCTGAAGGCGTGCACCGCGTCGCCCTGTTTGACCAGCAGGATAGGTTCATCGTCGATCACGACGCGCGTCGCGCGATCGTCTCGCAGTTGCGCCAATTGGATGGCATGCTTGGCGGTGACTGTCATGGTGACCTTCCTGAATTCGAGAGGCGCGTGGCGATTGCACGGCAATATCCGATATACGCAACGAATACGGAGAGAGCGGTAGCTCATGCGCCACCGCTCTCTCCACTCCGCTGACCTGAAATGTGTCTGAAAACAGGCTGCGTTTTTATCTTAGTGGCCGTTCTGCATGGTTCCGTTCTGCATAGGTTGTGACGGGTTGTAACTGTTGCTATTGCTCATGGAGCCGGAGTTTGGCGTCGAGCCGCTACCCGTTCCCATGCCTCCGCCGGTGGCGGTCGTCCCTGGCGCGCCATAGCCGCTGGTATCGCCGGGACGGTTCATGCCGCCGGTGTTAGGCATCGGACTGGCC
>NZ_JBAURZ010000141.1:0-8209 GCF_049581445.1 Paraburkholderia sp.
GCCCCATGTGCTGACCGCAACGCGGCCCGGACCCGCCCCCGTGACTGAAACATCTGCGCCCACCGCCGCGTCTGCACCCGAGGCGGCGAGCACCGTTGCTACAGCGTCGTCACCGGCTTCATCCGCAGCAAGCAGCGGCGGGCATGCCGTTGCTGCACATCCCACGGCGCAGTCCACAACACTGCCCGCCGCGCCAGGCGTGAAGTTCTCCGTACCTCCATCGGGCGAACTGCAGTACGACACCTTCTACAACGGCGTGCGCAACCAGCCCGGGACGATCCACTGGTCCAGCGACGGCAAGACCCACTACGAGATGGTCGTATCGGTGCCGCTGCCCTTTGTGGGCACTTTCAGTTATTCGAGCCACGGCCATATCGACGCGTTTGGTCTCGCGCCGGACCAGTACATCGAAAAGCGTGGCCATCGGCCGGAAGATTTCTCCATCTTCAATCGCACCACGAAACAGATTGTCTTCACGAAGACGCCCGCGAGCCTGCCGCTCACCGACGGCGCGCAAGACCGCTTCAGCATGGTGATGCAACTCGCAAGTCTGGTGCGCGGCGACCCGAACGTCTATAAGCCGGGCGTGACCCGTCAGTTCTTCGTGGTGGATAACGACAGCGGCGAAAACTGGCCCATCGAGACGATTGGTGACGAGACGGTTCGCACTGCGGATGGATACGTCAGTGCGCGCCATTTCATGCGCCTTCCACGCCACGATGGCGACCGGCGTCGCATCGACGTATGGCTGGCTCCATCACTGGGCTGGTTGCCGGTGCGAATCATGCAGACCGAACCAAACGGCACCGAGATCGAACTGGTCTGGCGTGGGCCGCTTACCGTACCGGTGAATACTGACGCCAGCGTTTCAGCGAATGGCGCCAATGGTGCAGCGACTGCGAGCCCGACCACAGCGGCAGCAGCCAACTCTTCCAACGGCGCTGCTTCGGGTTCTGCAGCAAACTCCTCTGCGGGCTCCGCCGCAAACTCCTCCGCAAACTCCACGGCAACTTCCCCCGCAAACACTCCCGCAAACTCTGCTGCCATTCCACCGGTGAGTCCCGCTGAAGATCAAGCGACCAGTCCCGCGCCGAACCCGGTCGCGCCCTCACCTTCGGACCCCGCAACGAGTGCTTCCGCTAACCCGGCAGACACTTCATCCAACGCCGCCCCTTCCTCGCCACCTGAAGCACCTCCCGCAACGGAAAAGCCCTAAACCGAGCAGGGCTTCGGCAATTCCCCGAAACTTCCGTTAGCGGCATCACTCGCAAGAAGAGCGGTGTCGTAACGCTGCGCAGTTGGGAACAGGATTTGCTGATCGACATCACAGGCATGGATCAGCGGCTCATCCCAGCGGCAGGACCGTACGGGCCGCGCTCGACTCACCTTTCCATCGCGTCACCTTTGACGGAGCCAGCATGCAAGTGAAAATCAACGGTATCGACACGCGCTATGTCCTGAGCAACGAAGGCGGCGGCCCATGGCTGACGTTTATCCATCAACTCGGCGGCGATCTGTCCATCTGGGATCAGCTGGCCGGCTACTTCCGCGACGACTTTACCGTTCTGCGTTACGACGTTCGTGGTCACGGCGCAACAGCAGTCCCCGATCACCCGTTCACGATCGCCAACCTGTCGCATGACCTCGTGGAGCTGCTCGATGCGCTCGACGTCCCGCAAACGCATCTGGTGGGCATGTCGATGGGTGGAATGATTGCCCAGCAGTTCGCGCTCGATCATCCATCGCGCATCGCGACGCTCACGCTCGCCGACACAGCCTCCGGCACCGCGCCCGAGAACCGCGCCGCGTGGGACCAGCGCGCAGCAAAGGCCCGCAACGAAGGCATGGCCTCGCTTGTGTCTGCCACGCTTGGCCGCTGGTTGACACCGGACTATCAGGCGGCGCATCCCGAGGCCGTTGAACAGATACGTGAAGTTCTGCAAGACACGTCACCGCAGGGCTATGCGCTCGCCTGCGAGGCATTGCGCGAATTCGACGTGCATAGTCGCTTGAGTGAGATTTGTCTACCTACACTGACCGTTGCGGGCGTCCACGACACAGGAACGCCACCTGCTGCAACACAAGCCGTCGCAAATGCAATTGAAGGCGCACAATACGAACTGCTGGATGCTGCACATCTGGCGCCGATCGAGCAGTCTCACCGTTTTGCTGCATTGCTTGAAACGTTTCTCGAAACACGGGTCTAACCTGAAGGTCCGGGATTTTTTACCAGCGTCACTCCGGACCCACCCCTTGAATTCCACACCATACGCTCCACCTATGGCGCAGGAACGGCCAGGAGCCAACGGAAATAAGGAGTGTCGCCATGCAAATGATCTACAACAGCCCCAACTATTGTGTCGTCGAGTTCCCGCCGCAGGACGGTCCCCTCGCTATGAAGTCAGGTGGCTATGAGATCGTGGACAAGAACCTGCAACGTGAGATCTACATCGACGGTGCAATGGCGGCGCGCTTTCGCGAACACGTCACCAAACTCATCGAAGAAGAACCGTCGCTCGACGAAGTAGATGAATTCCTCGGCCAGTTCGATAGTCTGATGCATCAACCGGTGATCCTCCACTAACGCACGCCACGGCGACACGCTGTCAAAAACCCCGTCCGGCTTGCCGGACGGGGTTTTTTTATGGCCCTGCCTACGTGCGAGGCACGTTTTGTCGGATGATTCACACACCCGTTCCAGGCGCCTACGAATGCGGCATCTTTTACCGCCTGGCAGTTTGCGTGGCGTGAGCCATCGGTGCCGACAACCCCTGTCACCATTAGCCCATAGCGGGCGCCGCTGCGGCGCAACGGCTACAATGACAGGTTCCCTGAAAAAAACTGGCGTAAGCCCCCTTCTGCCATGAACCAGCCTGTCCCCACCGTCAGTCCAGTCCGTCCCGCTGCCGCCTACACGCGCGGCGCGGCGCTACCCGCGCTGTTGACGTCGCGCATTCTGATTCTGGACGGCGCGATGGGCACGATGATCCAGCGATACAAGCTCGACGAAGCCCGCTACCGTGGCGAACGCTTCAAGGACTATGGCCGCGACATCAAGGGCAACAACGAACTGCTCTCCATTACGCAACCGCAGATCATCAGCGAGATCCACGAGCAATATCTCGCGGCGGGCGCGGACATCATCGAGACCAACACGTTCGGCGCGACCACCGTTGCGCAGGCCGACTACGGCATGGAAGATCTCGCCATCGAGATGAACCTCGAATCGGCGAAGCTGGCGCGTGCCGCATGCGACAAATACTCGACGCCCGACAAGCCGCGCTTCGTGGCGGGCGCAATCGGACCGACGCCGAAGACAGCCAGCATTTCACCGGACGTGAACGATCCGGGCGCACGCAACGTGACCTTCGACGAATTGCGCGCGGCGTACTACGAGCAGGCCAAGGCGTTGCTCGACGGCGGCTCGGATCTGTTTCTCGTTGAAACGATCTTCGACACGCTCAACGCAAAGGCCGCACTGTTCGCGCTGGATGAGCTGTTCGAGGACACCGGCGAGCGTTTGCCCATCATGATTTCGGGCACCGTCACTGATGCATCGGGCCGCATTCTGTCCGGGCAAACGGTCGAAGCATTCTGGAACTCGCTGCGTCACGCGAAGCCGCTGACGTTCGGTCTGAACTGCGCGTTGGGTGCAGCGTTGATGCGCCCGTATGTCGCCGAACTGGCCAAGCTGTGCGATACGTACGTGTCGTGCTACCCGAACGCGGGTTTGCCGAATCCGATGAGCGATACGGGGTTTGACGAATTGCCCGCGGATACGTCTGGTCTCCTGAAGGAATTTGCGCAGGCAGGTCTGGTGAATATCGCCGGTGGTTGCTGTGGTACCACGCCGGAGCATATTGCGGCGATCGCGCAGGCACTTGCCGACATCAAGCCGCGCCAATGGCCGAACCATTATCGCGACGCCGCGTGAGACGCGAGCCGCACCGCCGCCTTCCCGCTTCAGCAAACGACGCACGCAACCGAACCGCACACACGCCATGACCGATCACACCATGCGCCTTTCCGGCCTCGAGCCGTTCAACGTCACCTCCGGGACGCTCTTCATCAACGTCGGTGAGCGCACCAACGTGACCGGCTCGAAGGCGTTCGCGCGAATGATCCTGAACGACCAGTTCGACGACGCGGTCGCGGTCGCACGCCAGCAGGTGGAAAACGGCGCGCAGGTGATCGACGTCAACATGGACGAGGCGATGCTCGATTCGAAAGCGGCCATGGTCCGCTTCATGAATCTGATCGCATCGGAGCCGGACATTGCCCGCGTGCCGATCATGATCGACTCGTCGAAGTGGGAAGTGATCGAGGCGGGTTTGAAATGCGTGCAGGGTAAGGCGATCGTCAACTCGATCTCCCTGAAAGAAGGTGAAGAAGCCTTCCGTCATCACGCGAACCTGATTCGCCGCTACGGTGCCGCCGCCGTCGTGATGGCCTTTGACGAAACGGGCCAGGCCGATACGTACGAACGCAAGACGCAAATCTGCAAGCGCTCGTACGATTTTCTGGTGAACAAAGTCGGCTTCCCGCCTGAAGACATCGTGTTCGATCCGAACATCTTTGCGGTTGCCACCGGCATCGAAGAGCACAACAACTACGCGGTCGACTTCATCAACGCCACGCGCTGGATCAAGCAAAATCTGCCCTACGCGAAGGTGAGCGGCGGCGTGTCGAACGTGTCGTTCTCGTTCCGCGGCAACGACCCCGTGCGTGAAGCGATCCACACTGTGTTCCTCTATCACGCCATCCAGGCGGGGATGGACATGGGCATCGTCAACGCGGGCCAGCTCGGCGTGTATGCCGACCTCGATCCGGAACTGCGCGAGCGGGTTGAAGACGTGGTGCTGAACCGTCGCGAAGACAGCACCGACCGCCTGCTCGAAATCGCCGACAAGTTCAAGACCGGTGCGGCGAAGAAAGAAGAGAACCTGGAGTGGCGCAATCAGCCAGTCGAAAAGCGTCTGTCGCATGCGCTGGTGCATGGCATCACCAACTTTATCGTCGAAGATACCGAAGAAGTGCGCGCGAAGATCGCAGCCGCCGGCGGCCGCCCGATCAACGTGATCGAAGGTCCGTTGATGGATGGCATGAACGTCGTCGGGGACCTGTTCGGCCAGGGCAAGATGTTCCTGCCACAGGTTGTAAAGTCGGCTCGCGTGATGAAGCAGGCTGTCGCCCACCTGATCCCGTTCATCGAAGAAGAGAAGAAGCAGATCGCCGATGCAGGCGGTGACGTACGCGCGAAAGGCAAGATCGTTATCGCGACCGTGAAGGGCGACGTGCACGATATCGGCAAGAACATCGTGTCGGTGGTGCTTCAGTGCAATAACTTCGAAGTGGTCAACATGGGCGTGATGGTCTCGTGCAATGACATCCTCGCCAAGGCGAAGGTGGAAGGCGCGGACATCATTGGGCTGTCGGGACTGATTACGCCGAGTCTCGAAGAAATGGCCTATGTGGCCTCGGAAATGCAACGTGACGAGTACTTCCGTATCAAGAAGATTCCGCTGCTGATCGGCGGCGCCACCACGTCACGCGTGCACACCGCGGTGAAGATCGCACCGCACTACGAAGGACCGGTGGTGTACGTGCCGGATGCGTCGCGTTCAGTGTCGGTGGCTTCGAGCCTGCTCTCCGATGAAGGCGCAGCAAAGTATCTGGACGAACTGAAGTCCGACTACGATCGCATCCGCGATCAGCATGCCAACAAGAAAGCGCAGCCGATGGTGACGCTCGCCGAGGCGCGCGCCAACAAGACGAAGATCGACTGGGCCGGCTATCAGCCGGTCAAGCCAAAGTTCATCGGCCGCCGCGTCTTCAAGAACTTCGATCTGAACGAACTGGCGAACTACATCGACTGGGGCCCGTTCTTCCAGACGTGGGATCTGGCTGGTCCGTATCCGGCCATTCTCAATGACGAGATCGTCGGCGAATCGGCGCGGCGCGTCTTTTCCGACGCCAAGTCGATGCTCGCGCGGCTGATCCAGGGACGCTGGCTGCAAGCCAACGGCGTGATCGCGCTGTTGCCGGCCAACACCGTCAACGACGACGACATCGAAATCTACACGGATGAATCGCGCTCGGAAGTCGCGCTGACGTGGCGCAATCTACGCCAGCAAAGCGTGCGTCCCGTCGTGGACGGCGTGATGCGGCCGAACCGCTCGCTCGCCGATTTCATCGCGCCGAAGGATTCGGGCGTGGCGGATTACATCGGCATGTTCGCCGTGACGGCGGGCCTTGGTGTCGACGTGAAGGAAAAGCAGTTCGAAAAGGATCACGACGACTACAGCGCGATCATGCTGAAGGCGCTCGCCGACCGCTTCGCGGAAGCGTTCGCCGAAGCCATGCATGCGCGCGTGCGCCGCGATCTGTGGGGCTACGCCGCCAGCGAAACGCTTTCCAACGACGACCTGATCGGTGAAAAGTACCGCGGCATCCGCCCCGCGCCTGGCTACCCGGCGTGCCCGGACCACCTCGTCAAGCGCGACATGTTCGATGTGCTGCGCGGGGACGAAATCGGCATGAGCGTGACGGAATCGCTTGCGATGTTGCCAGCTGCCAGCGTCTCCGGCTTCTATCTCGCTCACCCGGACTGCACGTATTTCTCCGTCGGCAAGATCGCGCAGGACCAGCTCGACGATTACGCGCAGCGTATGAACCTCTCCAAACAGGACGCCCAGCGCGCCCTTGCACCATTGTTGTGAACGATCGGACGGTGTCGGTGCACCGCACTATACCGGGATCCGTAGGCTGAATATTTCAGACACGCGGGTTTTCGGCTTTGTAGACTGCAAGCGCTTTACCTGCCAGACGCGGGCTGAAAAACGCGTCGGCTTATCTACTTGCAACCGTCACGGAGAAAATCGTATGAAGAAGCTGACGTTAGTTTTGGCTGGCCTTTCAATTGCGGTCGGTACTTCAGCAGCCTTTGCCCAAACTGCCGCTCCGGCCGCGGGGAGCGCGGTCAGCTCGTATTCGCCGCCCACCCAGAAGCACGTCAAGAAGCCCAAGAAGCAAAAGATGAAGAAGGGCGCTACGGCTCCCGCTGCGGCTGCGGCAAGCCAATAAACGGCGCCTGGGCAGCCACCTGCGTGACTCTCGGTGTCAGCCGGTCGGCCACGGGCGACCGGGCCGCCCGATCCAGTCGGACGGGCGGCTTATGCAGATCCATAAAAAACAAGAGCCCGCTTCGAGCGGGCTCTTGTTTTTGGACGCGATGAAGCGCGGTGCGGCGCAATACGGGGCACTACGAGGCTCTAACGGGCGAAAGGCGCGAAGACCCGGATCGATCCGGACGCTACGAATTGATGCGTCCGGCGCCAGTTTCACGCTCCGCCCGACCGGCTCAGCTCACGCGCGGACCGGCCGCACCACCGCCGCGCCAGTGCGGCGCCGCAGCAGCCAGGCCAGGTCAGATGCCCCAGACGATATCCGCGTTTTCCTTCTGCGCGGCGCGCAGCATGTCGAGAAACGGGAACGCGCGTTGCGCGAGGCCGACCGGAATCTCGTGATGCTCGTGACCTTCTTCGCCTTCGTGGAAATGGCCTTCATGCTCGGCGCGTTCCTGCTTGTCCGAGGTGATGGCCGATTCCAGTTTCGTGATTGCATCGCCGAGTTCGTCGTGCATGATCACGCCACGTTCACCAAGACGCTTGCCGACGATGCCGATGAGGTATTGCGCCAGATTGTCCAGCATCATGACGTCCGGCGCGGCGCGGCACTTGAAAGTAATCAGCATGACTGTTCCCTTTTCATCTTGTTGGATTTACGCGCCGATGGCCGGGGACGACCGTCTGCGCGGATTCGTTGGCACGCTGGCGGCCACGGCCCTTGGTGGGCATCTCAATTGGACATATTAGCACCTGCTAAAATCCGTCTGAACGGAAAAGCGCGCCGCGCCGCGCGGGGTAACGCGCCAGCGCCAATGCGCCCACGCCTTTCCAAGCCTTTTGACGGACCGGCTTCGCGCCTTGCGAGCCGTTCCCGTTTCACTGCACTGCCTCACTGGACTCGCAACACAGCATGCTGCCCGCACATAAACACACTCTCGAATCACTGTTCGCCGACGCGGTGAAGCAGGTCGCCGCGGCCACCCAAGGCGCCGCCGAAGCGGCCTTCGTCGCGCCCACCATCACGCTGGAACGCCCGAAGGTGGCCGCGCACGGCGATGTCGCCTGCAACGTCGCCATGCAAC
>NZ_JBAURZ010000142.1:0-11408 GCF_049581445.1 Paraburkholderia sp.
GGGCGCGTACAGCAGTTGCTCGGCGAGCGTGCCGCCGGCGCGTTCAATGGCGCGACGATGCACACGCCCGTCGATGTGACGGAGCGCGCACTGGAGGTCGTGAGGGCAGCGCGGATCGACGGAGTCGTCGCGGTAGGCGGTGGCTCGACCACGGGGCTCGGCAAGGCGATTGCGCTGCGCACCGATTTACCGCAGATCGTGCTTCCGACCACCTATGCGGGCTCCGAAATGACGCCGATCCTCGGTGAGACGCAGGACGGTCGCAAGACCACGCAACGCAGCCCGAAGATCCAACCGGAGGTTGTGATCTACGACGTGGACCTGACGCTATCGTTGCCGCTGACGATGTCAGCCCTTTCGGCATTCAATGCGATCGCGCATGCGGTCGAGGCCCTCTACGCGCCGGATGGCAATCCGATCGTCGCGCTAATGGCCGAGGAGGGGGTGCGCGTAATCGTGGAGGCGCTGCCGCTCGTACTGAAAGAGCCGGGCGACCCCGGCGCGCGCGCATCGCTGCTCTATGGGGCCTGGCTTTGCGCCTGCTGTCTCGGCGCGACGACGATGGGCCTGCACCACAAGTTGTGCCACACGCTAGGCGGCCTGTTCGACTTGCCGCATGCGCAGACACACGCGATCGTGCTGCCCTATGCGCTTGCCTACAACGCGCCAATGATTCCCGATGCCATGGCCCGGCTGCGCCGCGCGATTCAGACCGATGATCCTGCCGGTGCGCTGTTGCAGATCGAACGCGACTGCGGGATACCGCTTGCACTGCGCGACATCGGAATGCCAGACGAAGGGATCGTGCGCGCGGTCGACCAGGCGATGGCAAATCCGTATGGAAATCCACGTCCGGTCGAGGCCGGCGCGCTCAGCGAACTGCTTCAGCGTGCCTGGGCGGGTGCCGGGGTTTGACGCGCCACGATACGACGCAATTACGAAGAAGGCGCAGCCATGGCAAATCGACCGCATGAAGACCCACACGTCCCGCCGGACTTTCTCGTTGTCGGCGGCGGTACGGCCGGGGCAGTGATGGCTGCGCGTCTGTCGGAAAGTGGCCGGCACCGCGTGTTGCTGATCGAAGCAGGCATCGACACGCCGCCTGACCAGACGCCGTCTGACATTGCAGATACGTTCCCCAGTTCGACGCTCAATCCCGCTTACTTCTGGAGCGGCCTGGAAGCGACCGTGGTCAAGGGCGGACGGCCACGTCCTTTTCCGCAGGCTCGCGTGATGGGCGGCGGCTCCAGCATCATGGGGATGTTCGCGCTGCGCGGCGTGCCTTCTGACTTCGAGCGCTGGAGTGCCGCCGGTGCACCCGGATGGTCGTGGGACGAGGCCGTGCGACTGTATCGCAAGATCGAGCGGGATCCAGCGCGTGGCGCAGCAGCGCACGGCACGACGCCGGTGAAGCGCATGGCGGCGGATGAATGGCCCGCGTTCGTGACTGCGCTGCGCGAAGCGGCGCTTGCCCGTGGCCTTCCCTACGTGGATGACATCAACGAAGCGCCGGGCGACGGCTTCTTTCCGATGCCATCGAGCCACGATGGCAACGTCCGTTCGTCGAGCGCGGGCTGCTATCTGAGCGCGGCCGTGCGTAGCCATCCTAATCTGACGATCAGCGCGAACACTCGGGCATTACGTCTGCTGCTGGATGGACGCAGGGTCGTCGGCGTCGAAGTTGAGCGTGGCGGCGTCGTGGCGCCGCTTCACGCACGCAGTGTGATCGTTTCGGCGGGCGCGATTCATTCTCCCGCGTTGCTGCTGCGCTCGGGTATCGGTCCCGCCGCCGAACTAAACGATCTCGGCGTGCGACCCGTCATGGATTTGCGCGGTGTGGGACGCAACCTGCAGAACCACGCATATCAGTTCTTCGCGCTGACGCTGCCGCGCCGCAAGCGGCTAGCGCAGCATCTGAGGCGCTTTGCCGTGGCGGGTTTGCGTGCATCGTCGAATCTGCCTGGGTGTCCGGCGAGCGACCTGCTTCTGTTTGCGCTGGGCCGGGTTAGTCCGCGCGCTTTCGGCACGGATGCCGCGATGTTGGGATCGGCGCTATATGCGCCATTCTCCAGAGGATCGGTCACGCTGGCGCAAGCGGACCCCGGCGTCCATCCGCTCATCGATTTCCGGATGCTCGATGATCCACGCGATGCACCGCGCGTAGTCATGGCGGCGCGGCTTGCCGAGCAACTGTTGAGCGACCCTGCGGTCGCCGCGAGCTACAACGAAGCGTTCCTGTTGCCACCGGGCATGGCGCTCAATCAGTTCAACCGTCCTGGCCTTGCGGGACTTGTACTTGCCGCTGGCGCACGACTGGTCCTCAATGCTCCCGGACCGCTGAGGCGTTTCGCCGTTCGCGGCGCGATGGGTGCGGGCATGCCGCTCGCCGCAAGCCGTGGCAATCAGGCCATCACGGACGACGAATTGCTCGTCTCCATCGCGCCAATGGGACACCCGGTCGGCACTTGCGCAATGGGCGATGCGCGCAATCCGGACACCGTGGTCGATGGCGAATATCGCGTAAGCGGCGTCGAGCACCTGTATGTGGTCGACGCATCGGTGATGCCGGTCATCCCAAGCGCAAACACGAATCTGCCGACGTTGATGCTCGCGGAGCACGCTGCCGAACGGATCCTGCACGCACTCGAACCGGCGCCGCAGACCCTATTGGGGAATGTTTGACCGCGCTGCCCCAGGCGCAACACACACTATCAATCAGAATGAAGGAGACAGATATGACTGGCATGACCCTGAAGTGCGGGCTGGCGCTCGCGTTGTGCGCGAGCGGCACGCTTGCGTATGCAGACGGCGAGAATATCGCTGTATTCACCAAGAACCTGACCAATCCGTATTTCCAGAGCGTGCGGCTCGGCGCGCAGAGCGCGGCCCAGCAATTGCATGCGAACGTCACCAACTACGTGCCAACCAAAGCAGATAGCATTCCTGAACAAATGAGCCAGATCGACGATGTAATCGTCAAGCGTCCGAGCGCGGTCGTGATCGTGCCCGTGGACTTCAAGGCGATGGGGCCCGGTATCGCGAAGCTGAATGCTGCGAAGATTCCAGCAGTGAATATCGTCGACAAGGCGCAGGCCGGCAACTTCGTCAGCTTTGTGGGTGCCAGCGACTATCAACTGGCTCTGCAAACCGCTCAGTATCTATTGAAGTCGATGGGCGGCAAGGGGCGTGTGATTATTCTCGAAGGGGTACGCGGGACGTCCACATCCGATGAGCGCATGCGCGGCTTTCATGACGCACTCAAGGACGCACCTGGCGTCAAGGTGTTGAGTTCGCAACCGGCCAACTATCAGCGGCTGCAGGCATTGCAGGTGATGGAGAACCTGTTGCAGACCTACCCGAACGTCGATGGCGTGCTTGCCGCGAACGACGCGATGGCAATTGGTGCGCTCGATGCACTCGATGGCGCAAATCTGCATGCCAAGGTCGTGGGTATCAATGCGAGCAAAGAAGCCGTTGACCTGATCAAGCAGGGAAAGATGCTCGCGAGCGGTGACTACTCGGGATTCAAGCAGGGTTGTATCGGCGTGATGGCGGCGCTGCGCTCACTGCGTGGCGAACCGGTGCCGAAAGACATCTCACTGAAGACCGAGGTGGTCACGGCCGCGAACTATCAGGGCTTCGACGTCGCGCCGGACAAGCTCACTTGTCCGACGTGGGCACAGGCGACCGCCCAGTGAAAGGGGGCGCAGCGTTTGCGTAGCGCGGCGGCCGGTACCAGGACTGCTGGCCGGCTGCGTCGATGCAACGTCATTTTTTCCACATGGAGCGAACATGAACTTTGTCGTCTATTGTATCGATCACCCAGGTATGGTGCAACGTCGCCTTGATAATTACGAGGCACACAAGGCCTATTTGCAGACTTCGCCTGTACGCGCCCTGATCTCAGGACCACTAACAGAAATCGACGGCACGATGATCGGCAGCTTCTTTCTTTATGAAGGCGACGACATCGCCGGCGTGCGGAATTTTGTCGCGGGCGATCCGTTCAACCAGGCCGGTATCTGGAACACGATTGATATCCGGCCGTTCGTGAAACGTGTTGATAATCGCTGAGCCAGCTAAACAGGAGCAAGACGATGTCAGAGCCTCTCAGTTCGAAGGTCGTAATTATCCTCGGTGGGAGTGGAGGAATTGGCGCGGCGACCGCACGACGTCTCGCTGCCGCAGGGGCGAGAGTCGTCGTGACTGCGCGCGACGATATCGGCAAGGCGTCAAGCGTGATCGACAGCCTGTCAGGTACCGGCCACCTTGCCGCAACCGCGGTGGTTACCAATAGCGCCGCGCTCGACGCCCTTGCGATGCAGGTACGCGCCACGTACGGCCGGGCCGATATTCTCGTGAACACGGCGGGGTTTACCAAAGCGGTGCCGCATGCCGATCTCGACGCGCTGACCGACGAGCTAATCGACGAGATCATGCGCGTGAACTGGCGCGCACAGTTTGCCTCCATTCGTGCTTTTCGCTCGTTGCTGGAAGAGAGTGGCAATGGTCTTGTAGTGAATGTGTCGTCGATATCGGGGTCGACCGGCATGGGCAGCAACGTCGCCTATTGCGCGGCGAAAGCGGGCCTCGATGTGATGGCTGCATCGCTTGGCCGCGCACTTGCGCCGCATATCCGGGTGCTGAATGTGTCGCCTGGCGCGGTTGACACAGGGTTCGTGCCGGGACGCGGCGCCGACTTCAACGAAAAGGTGGCCGCGACCACACCGCTGCGCCGTATTGGTATGCCTGACGATATCGCCGCTGCGATTGAAGCGTGTGCTACGCACCTGACGTTTAGCACCGGTTCGACCATCGTTGTGGACGGCGGGCGGCGGTTGAATTGACGGTCTGATCATGTGGTTCAGCAACGAAAAAAACGGGATGTCGTGTGTCGTGTGTCGTGTGTCGTGGCGTTGGTTTGCGCTATGAAGCGAGCAAGCATTCCTGCTCACGGCATCCGTTCAATCCATGATCAATCGGCCGAATTTGCTATCGCCTCGTACATATTTCGCGTGGCCACAGCACTATCGAACCGCAGCGCTCCGGCGAATGGCGAGGGTCGGCTGTGGCGCGCGGCGTCGCAGCATCGAGCAGGTCGAGCAGTTTCCGTAGCCGGCGCAACTGCGTATGCATGATGCCGGGTGTGGCATGCGCCTGTTGAATGCGCATGCGCCAGTAGATTGGTCCGAAGATCAACAGGGCGCGTTCGTCGTTAATGACGCGTTCGAGATGCCCGATTGCGCTGTCGAGGTTCTTGATGGAGTAAGGGCTGACGGATGGAAGCTGAATAGTCGCTTTATTCTTCAACGTTCGTTCGAATGGACATTGGCGGGGCGCGAGCCTCGGATAGAGACGGGATACGGTCTATCTGGAGCGCGCAGGGTGAATCGGCGAGGGATCGCGTAGCGCGGCTGCGCGTATTCGCTACTGAGGCCACCGCTGCATATAGCGATGGATTAGCGACACCTCGACCCGGATGCCGCCGATATCCAGAATCCTTTCCCAGTCGCCATGCAAGTGCCGTTCGACAAGCACAGTGCCGAACACGCCTTCGTCGAAGACGATCTATCGGCATTTGCAGAAGCTGGAGGAAGAAGGCCTCGTCGAGATGAGCCAGCGCGGAACGGCCTCGGTGTGGCGCAAGAAAGCAGGCGCAAGCGGCATGGCTGCGAAAGCCGGTGCGATGATGAGCTTCGACGAAGCACTGGCGCTGCAAACGCTCAGGCGCTTTTCGTCGCGTCAGATACCGGAACTGGTGGCCGAATCGCTATCCGCGATGTTCGAAATCGCGGAAACGCGGCTTCAGAAGACCAACAGCGAGACCGAGCGGAAGTATTCGCGTTGGGCCAGCAAGGTTGCAGTCGAAAGCGGCGGCTTTGCGCTGCACTATCCGAGCATCGATCGTGACATGTTCGCGACGGTCTCAAGATCGCTCTTCGAGGAACGCAAGCTTGAGATCGTCTATCGCCCGCGTCACAACGCGGATAACGATCGGGCAAAAATCGTCCTGCCATATGGTCTTGTCGAAGTGGGCGGACTCGTCTACCTGGTGGCCGGCACGGAAGGCAAACCCGATCCGACGATGTATCGCATGGACCGGCTGACGCGTGCCGCGGCGAGGCTGGAGCCGTTCGCCTATCCGGCGTCGTTCTCGCTCGATGCATACGTCAGGCAGCAACGCCGCTTCGACTTTATGGTCGAGAAGGAAGCGGTGCTCAAGTTGAAGTTCGTTGGCGGCGCGGGCGACCATCTGCTTGAGGCGCCTATGTCGAAGGATCAGAAGAGCACCCGCAAAGAGGATGCGTTGCATGTGCAGGGCACGGTGATGCTCAGTCAGAGACTGCGGTGGTGGCTGCGTTCGTTTGGGCCGAACGTCGAAGTGCTTGGACCCGCGACCCTGCGCGCGGAGCTTGCTGCAGAAGCGGCCGAGCTTGCGACGATCTACAGCGCATAGTCGCGCGACAGGATAGCGGCCACCGCTAACAAATTGATCAATGCGGTGTTGGCCGCGATGTTGTTCGCCGTCTTTGGTTTCACCGCGACGGCGGTGTTCGACATTGGAGAACGCGCCTAGTTTGCAAGCGACATCTGCGACCCGATGCGATTCATGATGCGCACCGTGCTATGTCCGGCCTCCGTCAAACGCCACTGCTGGCGGCCCGAGGGTAGTTCCTCTAGCCGGACGAGCTCAAGTTCGAGCAACGTGTGCAGTTGGGCGGGTTTCATGTGCAACTGGTCGGGTGAGTACTTCACAAACAATAGCGCGGCAAACTCATGCGGGCTCAACATCGGTTTCTCCATTTACTGTACGGACACCGGCTTTGCGCCGGTGTCCGGCGCCGCCGGACGATTCGTCATCGGGCCTGGCTGTGCGTTGGTTCTGTACATCCCCGATGGCACACGTCCCATCCGGCAGGCATTTGCCATGCACTCGCGAATGCGTGCAAAACGGTGAACTCGGCTTCTGTGACGTGACGGTCAGCATGTATCGCGACTCTCGACAGGCTCATGACCTCTGCTCTCATCTGAGGATCCTGGATTTCCGCGATCAGATGTTCCATGAGTTCCGGATTGAACTTGCAAAGGTTGCCCCAGTTCAGGTGAGCGGCCAGCGCCAGGTCCTCGCACAGACTCTGCATGATCGTCTGGAACTCGCCTGCCTTCAGGCCTAAGCGGTCTGACAATCCAGCTCCCTCGAGCGCTTTGAGTTCATTGCTGCCGACATGGCTGTCGGCAAGCAGGGCGAGTGCGACAAGGCGCGCGGCAGCTTGTGGGCTGTCGCATTTGTAGGTGCGCATGATGTACGTCCTTTAAAGATTGAAACGGGTCTTAAATGGTTTGCCGGAGGCCGGCCAGGGGGAAACGGTGACTGGCGGATGCAGATGCACGGGCTCGTCAATGCGATGTTTGTCGTGAGCATTCGAGCTGTTCGCTGCGCGATGCGTCAGCGATTCGAATCACCGAGGGATGGCGGACATGTCTTTCGACCGAGATCGCATAGAACTCGTCGAAGACGCCTGCAATGTGTCCGAGGGACTGCACTGCGTGCTCGCGTAACAGTTGCGTTTCAAGGATGGCTGGCGCTGCGAAGACGCCTTTACCCTCACGACCGAACGCCATCATCAACGCCCAGTCGTCAAACTCCCCGACGACTCGCGGACTGAAACCTGTCTCGCTGATCCAGCCGTCGAGCTTGCTGCGCAGTGCGCTGCCCGTTCCGGGCATCAGCATCGGCATCTGGTCGAGGCACTCGGGAAACGGTGCCTTGCACTGCTCCTGCAAGCCGGCTGCGCCGAAGATTGCGAGGTTGGAGCGGCCGAGCCGATGGCTCACCGCCTGGATGCCCGCGTTTGCCGGGATCGGCGCATCGGACAAAACGAGGTCGAGCCGGTGAACGGCCAGATCATCTAGCAGCGCTGCAAGGCCGCCTTCGCGGCAAACGATACGCATGGGCGGCCCATCGATTACCGCGGGCTCGAGGAGGCGATACGCGATGGACTTCGGAATCGAGTCGGCGATACCCACCTTGAAGGCGTTGGCTGTGAGGAGTCCATCGCGTCCCTTGAGTTCGCTTTCGAGATGTGCACCCAGCAGGAAGATCTCTTCGGCGTATCCGAGCGCGACGCGTCCTGCCTCGGTTAGTCGAACGTTGCGCCCATCTCGTTCGAGCAGCTGGCAGCCCAGCCTCGCTTCCAGCAGCTTGATCTGTCCGCTCAGCGTTTGCGGTGTGATGTGCAGACGCTTGCCTGCGCGAATCACTCCGCCTGCCCGAGCGGTCATCCAGAAGTAGTAGAGATGTTTGAAATTCATGTTCAGGTTCCTTGGCTGGATCAGCAGCCGTGATAGGGGCGGTCGCGGAAGCCTTTCATGGAGGCTGCGCGGCTTGGTGATTCGGTTTTTGTCTCGTTCTTCCAGGCGCCGACATGGCGCGGACGGCTGATAGCGTGCCCGTCGCACCATCTCGGGGTGTCTGCTATTCGCCTGGTAGACCGAATGACTGGATGCTAGGTAGGGGAGCCGGTCGACTCCATCGAACGCATACGCCGCTCAAGCTCGGCGATGTCTGACGATGAGGCGAGAAAGTCATTCGCACGGCGTTGCTCCGTGCGTTCAAACCAGCAAGACAGCTTTTCGACAAAGTAGCGAAACATAATGCGCTCCGGTAATAGGTGAGCGTGACGTGCTTGACAGCGAGCTGGGCTGTCAAAGGAGGGTCGACGGTACCGGAGGGTTGGCATGACGCCTTCTCGTTTGGGGAAGCTGCGCGGTTTGTCGATGAAGTGAAGATTACGCAGCGAGAATTAGCAAAGAATGAGCACCCGAGGGGGGTGGTCTGGGCGAGGGCAACGATGCCTGGCGGTACGGAGCTTCGCTTCGGGTAAACCGAACTGACGCGAAAGGAAATTCGAATATTCGCTTCGACGGATACGCTTTAGATTGAGTCCTGTCAGTCAAACCCATTGATCAGGAGATTCGCATGGAAATCAGCATCCAGACATCTGGCATTCGTCTGTCTAGCGGCGAGATGGAGACGCTTCGAGAGCATGTACGTCAACGGATCGAAGGCACCTTTTCACGCATCAAGAGGCGCATTACCCTCGTCTCAGTGCACCTTGCGGATGTCAACGGACCGCGTGGCGGATTCGACAAGCACTGCATGGTCAGGGTGAGCCTGGGCGGTGCAACGGCCGCGCTCGCGCAGGGACACGATCACAACCTGTTTGCGCTGATCAATCGCGTATCAGGATGCGCTGCCCGCGCCACGCTGAAGCGCCTTAAGAGGCGCGTGGATACCACCACCCTCAGAAAGATGAGCGATACGTCAGCGGACCACGATTCCGCTTCCGGAATTGATCACGACGCGGCGGTTCCCGTGCGTGGATGAGGGGGCCATCTTCTGCAGTCTTGCTGAATACCTTCCCGCGTTACAGCGTGTTGTTATACTCGGCCTGAACGATTGTTCGGGCTCGACCACGTTGCAGTTTCGGGTTTGAGCTTCAGAAAACGAGAGGCCAGAAGATCAGCGAGGTGCATGACATGGACAATGCCGCGAAAGAAGCTGTTAGCGTCCGAATCCAGCCGCAGCATGCAATAGCTGCGTTCGGCAGAGTCCTCTGGCACTTGCGCGCCATTCTGGCGATGCTGCTGATCCTGTTCCTCATTTTGTCGGTGGCCATGTATTACGTTGGCGGGCCAGTCGACGTAGCCACGCGCACACAATCATCGCTAGGACACACGTTCTATTTTTGCGCGGTGACAGCGTTGACCATCGGCTACGGTGACATTGTGCCAACCAGCACGCTTGGTCGGATCTTCGCGGTTTTGCTGGGGCTGCAAGGGGTGTTGATAACGGGCGTGGTCACTGCTTCCGCTGTTTATGCCATCCAGGTTGCTGCACATCGCGCCGGTTTGCTACAGGGCTAGGCGTAAATGCCCGCAGGCAACGGCGCATTGAGGAGCATCGCGCGGTTCAGTTACAGCATGGCCGCCGTCCCTGCTTCACCAGTCCGACTGCGATGGAATCGAATCGACTGACCCAGTCGCAAGCGCGAGCGCTGCGGCGGCCGACAACGCACCGCTGTAACTATCCGCGTACGCATTCTTCGCCGCGAGCAGCTGGTTCTGCGCAAGCAGTGCGTCGGTGACGGAGCCGACACCGTGCCGATAGGCGTCGAACGCGGCGTCGTACGTCGTCTGCGCGGCAGCGAGTAATTCTTTGGCGGCAGCGTGCGCGGTGAGGCTCGTCTGCAACGTGTTCTGAGCGGTGACGATTTGCCGAACGGCTTCTTCGCGGCTGTGGTCGAGGCGGGTGGATGCGCTGTCGGCATCGTTGCGCGCCTGCGCAAGCACCGCTGAGCGCAAGCCGCCGTCATACAGCGGAATCGTGACGCCCACGATCACGCTGCCGCCGTAGTGTCCATTGCTCAGGTTCACTGTCGGCAGTTGCTGACCGATGGCCGGAACCGCCGAGATCGACGAACTGCCTGTGTTGTAAGCACCCACGGCCGACACAAACACCTTCGGCATGAATTCCGACTCAGCAGCCTTCACTTTCGCCAGAGAGACACGCTCGGCTGCATAAGCGTTCAACACGTCCGGGCGCCTGGCGATCGCGGATGACACGATCTGGTCGATCGAGTCGCTCGTTGCGGGTGGCAGCGCGTGCACCGGCATCTGAGCAATGTCGGGCTTGGAAAGCGGAGAAATCCCCATCGCCGAGATCAGCGCCAGATAGCTGTTGCTTTCGGCGCCCTGCGCCTCGACCATCGCAAGCTTCGCCTGCGCTCGATTCTGGTTGGCCTGTGCCACTTCGATCACGGTACCGACGCCACGCTTGTAGCGTGACTGTGCGGCGGCCAGGATCGCGTCTGCATTGTCGAGGCCTTGCTGGGTCGTGTCGATCCGGGAGCGCGCGGCCTGGTACGCGTAGAACGCGACACTCACGTCGTAGATCACCTGTTGGTGAACTGCGGTAAAGCTGATGTTGGCCATCACCGATATCTGCGATGCAGCCTCGAGGCGCGCCGCACGTCCGCCGAAATCGAATAGCAGCCACTGCAGCGCCACCACTTCGGTCGCGCCATGTCCTGAAGCACTGAGCGACGAATCGCCGAGCGCAGAGGAACTCGAGGTATGCGCACCGAGGTATTGCCCCATCGCCGCGACCGACAGTTGCGGAAGATAGGCGGCCTTCGCGATGCCGGCCGCGAGAGCCGCATTGCGTGCGTCGTTCCACGCAATGCGGGTCAGCGGGTTAGCCGTTTCCGCGAGATCGATCAGTTCGGGGAGCCCGTAGGCATGGGCCTGCTCCAGGGCTGGAGGAGGCGGCACGGCGGCGAGTGCGGGATTCGCGGGCAACTCGTAGCTGCGTGCCCGGGCCGCCGTCCCCGTCGATGCCGGAGGCC
>NZ_JBAURZ010000143.1:0-60787 GCF_049581445.1 Paraburkholderia sp.
CGAAGTCGCGGCACGCAGGGCGTCGTGCGAGCACCAGGCTGCGCAACGGTCACAGCTGCTCGCATGCTGCGGGCATGACTCTACCGATGCTCCAGTGTGGCGCGATGCGCTCGCGCAGCACGGCTTGCACGGTGCGAAGCTGAGTGCGGCCGTCGAAGCAGCCGAAGCGAACCTCGCCGCGACGCTGGTCGAACTGCATTGCGCCCGCGTGGCGCTGCAGCGGGAAATGCATGCTTCTGAGCTGGCGCAGACCCGCGTGCGTGAGATCACCAGGCAGTCGCGGGGCGAGGGCTAAAGGCGGCGCGCGGACGAAGCCTTCGTCGTCAAGATTTGAGCTCGCAGGGTCGTCCTTCGATATGCGCCCCTCGGCAGTGGGTTAGGCAAACCCGGCGGGCGGTCTCGCGTATGACGGCATGGCTGCAAAATTTCAGGCGTTCGCAAGTTCGATTCTGACGCCTCGCATTGATCGACGAGGCGTCCGTGAGAATCGCTTGCGGCTCAATTTGCTAGCGACTTAAAACGTACCTCGGACCAGATCCGAGTTCACGTCACGATTCATCAAAGCCCAAGCCACTCTGAAATCATGATGCGCTGCTGCGTGTAGAGCGGGATGGGACTATGGGCGTCGAGATACGCATGCACCTGGTCCGGAGTCAGGTTCGGATATCCATCATGGATCATCTGCTGCTGCAAGCCGGCTGGCGCAGGTCCGTTGCCGCTAAGCCATGCATTGATGCTGTCGAAAGTAGCGTCGTCAAGCTGCAGCGGATCATTGAGGTACCGTCGAAGCTCATTACGCCCCCACGCTGGAGCCGCCGGAGCGGGTCCAGCGTCCGTCGCGGTGTCGCCCTCCATACGGGCCTTCTTCGCCGGTGGCTCCGTTCCCAGACTGCCCGGGGCGTCGGTGGGTTCGATATAGGCCTGCTTGGACGGCGAAAAGTAACCGTCCCCTTTTTCGACGTCTTTGACCCACGGCTCCGGGACGCCTGTTTGCTTGGCAATTTGTCCGGGTTGCAAAGCGCCTTGGTCATCGAGTTGCTGTGTTTGCTCGTATTGCTGGCGCGTCATCGGCTCGACTTGTGGCTGTAGGCTGGTTGATGGCGCTCCTTGCGGCTGGGGTGTTGTTCCGGCAGCTGGGCCAAGCTCTGCTGGCCTGACGTGCGTAACCGGTTCAACCGGGAATCCAGAGGTCCGCGCATATCGCACCGCACTGCGATATGCTGCGAACGTATTGCCACCCGTGTATTTGTTTGCCGCATCCTGCAACGAAGCTCCCTTTGACAAGTCTGTATAGATGTACGCTCCGACGTGGTAACTCTGCCACCGCGCTCCCGTCTTTGGATTGACTTCGTAGGGGGGCAGTAAATCGTGATCCTTCGCATATCTCGTTGCCCAATTTTTTACCGTCTTATCTTTCACGCCGATTTGAGATGCTATCTCCTTGTAACTTGCGCCGGTGCAATAACTTTCGTATACATCGCGACCGAGCGCATCAGTGTACTTCTCCGTTCCCGCCCCTCCCGGCAATCCGGTATCCGAATTCAGCTCCCAGTTCCCGTTGTTGTCCAGCCGCACAGGATAGGGCGGTGCGGTGCCCCCATGAGGCGGTTTCACGGCCCATGTTTCGTTATCCTTTTGATAACTCACCGAAAAGGTCTGGTCACCCTGCTGGATGTAGGCATTTCCCTTGCTGTCGCGGTAAATGCCTCGGAACTGTGGATCCGGCGTGATGACTTCGTATGGTTTGCTCGTGTAGGTACTGGGTACCTGAGGAATGCTCGACGATGTGTTCGCGGGGGGCTGCGCACCCGTGTTCCCCGTATTCAGGCCACTGGCCGCGCCGGCTTTGCCTTCCGGAACGCCCGCCTTGTCGCCGCTGGCATCGCCAGACGAGTTTCCGTCTCGGGTTTCCACTTCACTCCTGTTCGACCCACGCACGCCAGGCTCTCCACTTTCGCCTTTACCGAACAACTTACCGCCGGGAATTTTCGCTTCCCCCAACATCCCCCCAGAAATGCCTGAAAGAAAATCAATGCCGTCCCTCGCGTCCTGGGAAAGCGACTTCGCCGGAACGATCTGGTTTGTGAACAGATTTACGCCGGGAATCAGTCCGACGAAGAACCGTCCCAGCACATCTTCGGTCTGCTGTTGCCACACCGGCTTCGGCGGCGTATGCGCGTCGAGATACTCGGCCTTGATCGGTCCACCCTGGCTGGCTGCGTGATACATCTTGCCGTCCTCGAGAACACCCCTGTTCATCTGCTGATAGCGATCCAGCAGTTCCGGTCCGTAGTTGCCCACGTGGAGGTCGTCGGTCTTCGTGTCCGTAAAGTCCGCAAGCGGGGGCGGCAAATTGGGAGTGCGCCGGAAAGGATCGCTGTGGATTGTTGAGCGCGCTTGTTCAGTCTTGGCTGACGCGTCCTCATACCAGTTCTTGACGTCCTTGAAACTTTCGGGATGCTGCTGCGCCAAATACTGAAACTCCTGCACGTTGCGCTGGGACGTGAAGGCTTTCTGGGCAAACGCGGTCAGCCGTTCGAAGGGACTCATGTTGTCGAAGTCGCCCAAAGTCGCAATCTGCAGGCTTTTGGCATAGTCCCGCGCTGCGAACAACTCGTTATCGGCTTCGGCCCACTGCTGATCGGTCTGTGTTCTGCCCTGCGAGGTGCGGGCCTGGATCTGCAGTTGCATATCGTGACGTATTCCAGCGGCCTGACGGAACAGCGACGCCCGCTCCTCCGGTGTTCTTGCCTGATCAAACTGGGTGCCCAGGTGTTCGAGTAGCGCCGATTGTTGCTGGCCCGCCGATCCCAAGTATTGCGCACCGAATGGCGAGGTGAATTCAAGCCGTATACGCTGCGCTGAGTCGGCCATGCACTTTGCATATAGCGCATTCAGGGGTTTATCCATGTCGTTGGCCATGGCCTGCGCAATTCTCTGGCGATCCGATGCCGACGTCGCCGATTCATACATGTTGATGCCCTCTGCCTGCCTGCGGCTATACAGGTCCCGGTCTTTCTGCGACAACGCTTCGATCTTCTGGCGATTGAGGGTCTGCTGGGTTTCAAGCTTGATGGCATCCTGCGGCATACCGCGCAGGCCGTCCTCCTGCAGATCCGCCAGCGCTTTGGCGTTCGTGCTGTCGTCCGGGTAACCCTGGCCGTTCTCGTTGCCATTGATGAGTTGTGTCGCCTCGATCGGTGGGATTCGCGGGATCGACTTCGATTGCAGGGTCTGTGGGGGGGGCTGGCTATCGGACGATGACTGACCGGACCATGCGCTGAAGTCCGTACCGCTGACGGGAGTAAACATATGCTCACCTCGCTTCGCTGTTAGGAATGTCCACGGCAACGCGCAGACATGCTCATAACAACCGATTCTGTGGAACACGAGGTAATGAATATTTGAAGCGTCGAGAGTTTCGGGTCCCCGGACATGCGTCCCAATCGATGCGATCAAGCTTGGCTCATGAACGCTAGGCTGCTTCCTGGGTACGGCGCGCTGGATTGATCATGGATTCAGCCAGTTCAATCGTGTTCGACGCAAATAGCAACGGCGTCCACCGTTTTACTGTCGCGAGCGCGTTTGCCGAGAATCGCTCCCGTAAGGCGGCGTCTTTCCCCAGTTGCATCATTCTTGCAGATAGCGCGGATTCGTCGCCGGGTTCGACGATGAACCCGTTCACGCCATCCAGCACCAGTTCATCCGCGACGCCGCAGGTCCGGGTGACGATAACGGGCCGGGCGGCGGCAAACGCTTCGTTGATGCATAAGCCCCACTGATCGAACTGGCTTGCAAGCACAACGAAGTCCGCGAGGGCATAGAGGCCGGCCATGTGCTGGTTCGGCACCGAACTCAGAATGACGACGTGCCTCGCCATGCCGAGCCGGTCGATCTGATCGAGCAACTGCTGCTTGCACGGACCTTGCCCGACCAGCACGAGTGACACTCCCGTCGTGTGGAGTCCTGACTGGTAGAAGGCTGCAATGAGAAGATCGATATTCTTGCGCGCGACAAAGCGGCTGACGCACAGCACATAGCGCGCTGGCAGTGCGAAACGCTCGCGGATTTCTTCGGCGTTTGAAGTCGCCTCGCGCGCCAATCTGGCAAAGTAATCGACATCAATCACATCAAAACCGATGCGCGAGCGCTCCATGGGTATGCCCAATGATGCCGCGTATACGCGATGCTTCTCGCCAGCGACGAGCGCCGCATCGAAGCGGCCAACCAGAAGTCGCTTAAGGCGCTCCTTGAGGGCGTAACGCTTGCCGTCGTCGGCTTTGGAGTCCGACATATAGATAAGCGCGAAGCGGCGCGTCAACGCTTTCAACGTGCAGAGCACGACGGAATAGTTGGTGTTGTAGCCGAGCGTGACCACCACGTCCGGCGCGAAATCGCGACACACCTTCAGCAATCCGGCGGTGACGCGGGCGGTATGGCCATCGCTCTCACCAGCATGCTCGATCAACGTGACACAGTTCGCGGGATGCGTATTGAAGAACGCGGCGCGACGATCCTGCGGAAAGCCGTAGACGCCAGATTTGCCGAAGACTTCAACCAGAAACACCTCATGACCGCGACTATGAGCAAGGCGCAAGAGGGCCTGATAGCGCGGCACGTGATAGTCCCCCAGATTGCCGACGACAAATAGGACTCGCATGGGAAGGCTGAGGATTGGGGTTGGGTTGGAAGTCATCGTAACCCGTGAGTCGCGTCGACCCATGTACTGTCCGGCAATAGCGAAGCTTTGGCGGGTAAATCTGAATAGGTTCGCAAAACGCCATGCGGCGAGTGACGGTGATGCGCCAATGCTAGCCGCCCCGCGCCCGCACCGTGCGCGTGTACGACGCAATCATCGTGGCCAGTTCCTGAGCGGCTGGCGTCACCGGAATCGCGGCACGCTGCAGCAGGCAGACATCCTGTTCGACCGCTCGCTCGCGCACTGCGATAGAGGTCAGCGCATGAGCGAAGAGGTGGTGTCTCGCGACGATCGATGACTCCAGTGACAGGCAATCCGTTTCGCTCACCAGATGCAGGCTTTCGAACAACCCTTCCACCGTGGCGATGATGTTGGGCGGCGGGAGGCCGTGGCTTTCGAGCAGGGTGCTCAAACGATTGGCTTGCGGGTCGTCGGTCAGGTTTGGCGAGCGGGTCGCGATCCACGAGCAGTCGCTCAGTTCGGCGAGTGAAGTGGCGCCTGCTTTTGGATGGCCACGCCGGCAGACGACTACCGGATCGGACGGATACAGCCGCGTCACCGATAAGTCGGTCGTATCCGTGTACTGCGAGACCAGCGCCACGGCGAAGTCCAGTGTGCCTTCGCGAATCCACGCGATCATCATCCGTGAAGTGCCGGTGCGCAGATGTACCGAGACCCGTGGAAAGCGCGCGCGAAACTCCATCAGCACGGGCGCCAGCGCGTCGATCAGCGGCTCGGTTGTCATGCCGAATGTGACCTCGCCGGCAAAGTCCCCGCGCAGTTGTTGCACCTCCTGCTCGGCCCGCTCGCATTCCCCGAGAATCGCGCCGGCCCGTTGCAGCAGGCGCTGCCCCAAGGCGGTCAGCGCAATGCCGCGATTCGTGCGGGTGAAAAGGGTAGCGCCAAGGATCAGTTCGAGATTCTGCAATTGCTGCGTGATGCCGCTCTGCGCCGTGCCAAGCGCCCGCGACGCCGCGCGGATGCTGCCGTGCTCGGCGACGGCGGTAAATACGCGCAACTGGGCAATCGTCAGGGCCATAGCGGGGAAAGGGCGTGGTGATCAGTAAATATGATCATGATAGTCCGTATGGGACTTCTTCAGTGCACCCACACCCTTTAGCATGCGCCGAAGCTACCGCTTTCACGCTCACCCTCCGCCCTCCGGTTCGCCATGAAAACTCCGTTGATGATTCTGATCGCCGCGCTGACCTTCAGCAGCGGCGCATTCGCCAGTGACACCAGCACGGTGCGGCTGGGCATCGATCCAAGCTACCCGCCGATGGACGCCAAAGCCCCCGACGGCAGCGTGCAAGGCTTCGACGTCGATCTCGGCAACGAAATCTGCCGCCGCATTCACGCGCATTGCGAATGGGTCGAGCTGGAATTCTCCGGCATGATTCCGGCGCTGCAGGCGCGCAAGATTGACGCGATCATGTCGTCGATGGCGATCACGGAAAAGCGCGAGCAGCAGATTCTGTTTTCGTCGAAGCTGTTCCAGTTCAAATCGCGTCTGGTGGCGAAGCAGGGTTCGGGGCTGAGCGACGCGCCTGCCTCGTTGGCGGGTAAGCAGATCGGTGTGCAGTCGGGCACGCAGTTCGAAACGTATGCGCAAGCCAACTGGGCGCCTCACGGCGTGAATGTGGTGGCGTACAAGAGTCAGGATGAGGTCTTCACGGACCTCGTCAACGGTCGCCTCGACGGCGCGCTGCTTGGCGCGGTGGAGGCCGATCAGGGCTTTCTGCGCACGCCTGCCGGCAAGGGCTTTGCGTTTGTCGGCGTGCCGCTTTCGATGGGCGATCGCGGCGTTGGTATCGGCCTGCGCAAGAACGAAACGGCGCTGCAAGCTTCGATCAATGACGCCATTGCGTCGATGCGCAAGGACGGCACGTATGCGCGAATCGCCCACAAGTATTTCGATTTCGATCCGTACGGCAACTAAGCCGCGGCTGCGTCAAATCTCTGCGTCCAACGCGATACCTCATTTGATTCGATCATGAAAAAACAATCGATCCCGCTTCTGTCGCCCGCTATCGGCACGCACCGCGAACTGGTGAGCTTCCACTTCGGCCCGTCGGATAGCGGTCAGAAGATCTTCGTTTCGTCGACGCTGCATGCGGACGAAACTCCGGCCATGCTGACCAACGTGCTGTTGAAACGCCGTCTGCTCGAACTGGAGGCGCAAGGCGCGCTGGCCGCTGAAATCGTGCTGGTTCCGGTGGCCAATCCGGTTAGCCTCGGACAATCGGTGCTCGGCCAGTTTGTCGGACGCTTCGATCTGGGCAGCGGCAAGAATTTCAATCGCCATTTCCTGCAGTTCGACAAACTGATTGAACGCGCCGAAGAGGCGCTGGGTGCAGACCCAGTCGCCAACCGCCAGATGGTCCGGCAATTCATGCGCGAAGAACTGGATCGGCAAACGCCGCTGACCGAATTCGAATCGCTGCAACTGGCGCTGTTGAAACTCTCGTTTGATGCGGACGTCGTGATCGATCTGCATTGCTCGCTGGAAGCGGTGATGCATGTGTACACGAGCGAAGCTGCGTGGGCCGATTTCGAACCGCTAGCCCGCTACCTTGGGGCGCGCGCTTCGCTGCTCGCGACGGACTCTGGCGCTGGCGCATTCGATGAGACGCACAGCCTGCTGTGGTGGCAATTGCAGCAAAGCCTGCCGGCCACCAAGCCGGTCGACACCGGGACCATTGCAGTAACGGTGGAATGTCGCGGCCAACGCGATGTCTCGTATGCCGTAGCGCAGCAGGACGCGGACGCGATCGTCAACTATCTGATCTGGCGCAAGGCCATTCGCGCGGAGGCACTGCCGTTGCCTGAATTGCTCCAGCCGGCCACGCCGCTCGCCGGCAGCGAGCAGTTTTATGCGCCGGTCAGCGGCATTCTCGTGCACCGCGCGAATATCGGCGACATGATTCGCGCCGGCGATCCGCTGTTCGATATCGTCGATCCGCTGACTGACGAAACCATCACGATCAGCAGCAAGACCGATGGCATTTTCTACATGCGCCGTGCGATTCGCTTCGTAACAGCGGGGGTGCCGCTTGGACGAGTGACGGGAACGAAGCCGGTGCGAACGGGCGTGTTGCTGGGGGCTTAAGAAAAGGCAGGGTGAGGTGGGGCGAGTGGCGGGATGCTGCCCCCGCCTTCGCCTTTACTTTCTACCCACGAGATACTGCACGCCCTTCGGTCCATACCGTTCCTCATGCGCGATATGCGCAGCCAGATGGAACACGTCCCCTACCTGGTAGCGCTGCTCCTCCTCGCCCACGCGAATCCACATCTCGCCTTGGACGATCAGCGCCTTCGCCTCGAACGGGTGCTCGTGCGCGTCGAGTGAGCCGCCGGGCTCGCGGTTCACTGTCACGACCTCGGCAAAGCCCTCTTGTTCGAGGATGCCGACAAATGCTTCGCGTTCCATGTCGCCTCCTGGTTGTATCTCAGCGGTTAGCGCTTGCCATGAAACGTGGACGAGACGCCGCAAAAAACGTGCCGCTGAACTCGCCGAACATCGATCATACCCAGCCATCCAATATCATGCTGACGCTGACCGATGCCCGGCGCAACCGCAGAGACTTCAGACTACCGTCAACATCGGCGCTACAGCAGCTGGATCGCTGATGCTCGGCCGGCCGTTTTCAACGTGACCGGCAAGACGCCGTGCAAAGCTCGCATCTTCCTGGCTGCTGACCGTCAAGTCATACCAGTGATGGCTCGACGCCAGCACCCACGCCTCTTCGATCTCGGCACCGGCCGGTACCAGCACCTGGCGCGGACGGGCACCGTACGCGTTGTCGTTCACCGTCAGACGAGCGATGCCGCTGCCCTTGTTGATGAACTTGAGGAACACGTTGCCATTCGCAACGTCGTAGTGCGTTCTGACTTCCGGCAGCGACGGCTTGCTGCTTCTCCCCTGGGTTGGCGTTTGAGTCGTATTGCCCGCGAACTTGCGCACGAATCCGTTCGGGCCGAAGACCTCGAACGTGTACACGCCGCTCGTTGTCGTCAGATCGAAGGCTTCCTGCAAGGATTTGCCCGCTTCGACGGTATAGCGCCACGGACCATCGGTGCGGTTGGTGGCGTACACGTAAAAGTGCGCGCCCTGTTCGCCGGTGTTGGCCAGTTCGATCGCAAACGTGTTGTGCGCGACATCGACATGACCGTTCACATGCAGTTCATACGGCAACGCGCGAGCGAATCGGATGCCCGCCTCTTGCGGATCGATCGCGCCCAGCGTGGTCGGGACGACCGGTGCCGGATTCACGGCGCACTGGTTGTCGGCCATGCTGATGTAATTGCTGGTATCAGGCAGCGGTGGCATCTTGACGTCCGGCGTGCGGAAGTCGAACGCGGTAGTCAGATCGCCGCAAACCGCGCGGCGCCATTGCGTGATGTTCGGCTCGGTCACGCCAAAACGGGTTTCGATGAAGCGGATCACCGAGGTGTGATCGAACACTTGCGAGCAGACGAAGCCGCCCTTGGTCCACGGCGAGACGATCGTCATCGGCACGCGGGGCCCAAGGCCGAAGGGCAGGCCATCAGCGGTATAGGTGCCGCCACGCAGCGGATTGACCACGTTGTGAATTTCACCCTCGACGCTCACCGTCGATTGCCCCTGAGCCGCCGTCGTGGCCGGTTGCGGCGGCACGATGTGATCGAAGAAGCCGTCGTTCTCGTCGTACATGATGAACAGCACCGTCTTGCTCCACACCTCTGGGTTCGAGGTGAGCGCATCGAGAATCTGCGACGTATATTCCGCACCATAAGCGGGCGTGTAGCTCGGGTGTTCCGAGTAGGCGGCTGGTGGACACAACCATGACACCTGCGGCAGGTTGCCCGCGAGCACGTCGTTCTTCAGATCAACGATCGTACGCACCGTCTGTGCGCGCTCGTATAGCGCGGAACCCGGTTGCGCGTCGATGAAGTTGACGAAGTTCTGCAGGATGTTGGTGCCGTAGTTGCCGTTCAGCGGATCGGCGCCCGTCAGGCCCTGCTGATACACCTGCCAGGAGATGCCCGCGGCTTGCAGACGCTCCGGGTAGGTCTGCCATGACAGCAGCGCATACTTCGGGGGACCGTCACCGTCCACGTAATCGTTGTTGTCGAGCAGCGGGCCGCCCATCGTGCCGCTGGGGTCGATCATGCCCGTCATCAGATACGAGCGGTTCGGGTGCGTCGGTCCCGCCAGCGAACAGAAATAGGCATCGCAGACGGTGAACGCATCGGCCAGCGCGTAGTGAAACGGAATGTCGCTTCGCAGGTAGTAGCCCATCGTCATGTCGGTCTTGTACTGCGGCCACTGGTTGTACGCGCCGTTGTTGATCGCGTAGTGCGTCGGGTACCACGAGTGGTCGAGGTCGCCAATACATTGCGCGCTCGTCGTCTGCGTGTTCAGATGGAACGGCAGCACGGGTTGCGCGGCATTTTCCTTCGACGGCTGATACCACACCGGTTGCTGGCCGCCCGGCAGCGGAATCGGGAAGCGGTCGTTGTAACCGCGTACGCCGCGCATATGGCCAAAGTAGTGGTCGAACGAGCGATTCTCCTGCATGAACACGACAATGTGCTCAATGTCCTGAATCGTTCCGGTGCGCGAATTCGCCGGCACTGCCAGCGCATTGCGGATCGATTCGGGGAATGCGGCTAGCGTAGCGGCTGCTCCAGCGGATGAGGCAACGGTTTGCAGGAAACGGCGACGGCTATTTGAGGTCATGGGTAATCACCTTCTGCGGGGAGGAAGATCAGCGGGTCTTGCGCCTTGGGATTACTGCATTACTAATTGCGACTGCTGTTCGGATCGCTGTCGCCAGGTGCGAAATGCATCACTGGCGGGACTTGCTGGCTGTCCGCTGCGAGGCTCGCTTCAACGTTTTGCACGGCGATATCCGTCACGTCGTCGGGCGTGCTGCTCAACGCAGCGGAGGCGCCGGATGGAATCGAGGGGGGGCTCGCCGGTGCGGCTGGTTGCGTGGGCGACTGCGTGGCAAATTGAGGTGGCAACTGGGCGACTGGCTGCGTGACCGGCGGTGTAGCCGCATCGGCCGTGGCGCTCGACTGATTGGCGCTTGCCGATGTGCCGTCGTCCGGTCCGCAGGCGCTCAGCGTGATGGTTGAGAGTGCAACGAGTACGGCCGTGGCCGCATTGAAGTGTCGTCTCATGTCTGCATCCTGATTCGGGTAGCGGATGCAGTCTCTAGCGACTTGAAGAAAATATTATGAAAGATTGTGAAACGTTTGCGAGGTCAGTTAGCCTGGGTCGCAACCGTTTGCTGTTCGAAAGCAAACGGAAATAAAAATGCAGTAATACACGTGCATGCGGGCCTGTTTCATGGCAAACCGATAAGATCGAAGTCAGCAGGAACAGACGGTGATCCCATGACACGCATCGAAAAACCTTTCGATCCCGACCGCCTCGAAGACGAATGGCTCGAGGCCGATGGCTTCGGCGGTTTCGCCTCGGGTACGGTCGGCACGACGCGCACGCGCCGCTATCACGCTCTGCTGCTGGCGGCCACGCACCCGCCGGGCGGGCGCGTGGTCCTCGTCAACGGCATTGAAGCGTGGCTGGAGGCGAACGGCCAACGGTACCCGCTGACGATGCAGCGGTATGTGCCTGACCTGGTGTATCCGGAGAGCATCAGCTTGCTCGGCTTCGACACCACGCCGTGGCCCACCTGGCGCTTTCAGCTCGACGAGGATGCCGTGCTGACGGCCGAAGTATTTGTTACCAAGGCCACCGGCGAAACCGTGCTGCGCTGGCATGTGGCGAAGGGCGCCGAGGGTGGCGCGCCGTCGCATCGCTACACATTGAAGGTACGGCCCTTGCTGTCGGGACGCGATTATCATGCGTTGCACCATGAGAACGCTGCGTTCAACTTCAACGCGGAGATCGACACCGACCAGGCTCAGGTGAGCTGGCAGCCCTATGGTGATCTGCCCGTCATCCACGCATCGACCAACGGGGTATATGCGCACGCGCCCGACTGGTATCGAAACTTCTGCTATGTCCGCGAGCGCGAACGCGGACTCGATTTCAGCGAGGATCTGGCGACGCCTGGCGTATTCAGCTTTGAGCTGGCCGATCGCGAAGCGCTAATGATTCTACGTGCCGGCACGCAAACCGATACGGCGGCTCCTGCGCCCGCCGTCCAGCGTGCCGAAGATCTTGCGGACACCGAATATACGCGCCGCACGACATTTGCGTCGCGCATGCATCGCGCTGCAGATGCTTACCTCGTGACACGCGATCAGGGCCGCACCCTCATCGCCGGCTTTCCGTGGTTTACCGATTGGGGCCGCGACACCTTCATTGCCATGCGTGGCCTGCTGTTGACCCTGGGCAGGCACGAGGCCGCGGAAGCGATCCTGCTCGAATGGTCCACGACGATCTCCGAGGGCATGCTGCCGAATCGCTTCCCCGACTTTGGCAGCACGCCGGAGTACAACGCGGTCGATGCGTCGTTATGGTTCGTGGTGGCGGTGCACGAGTACCTCACGGAGGAGCAGGCGTCCGATGCGACCCGCAATCGCTTGCAGCAGGCCGTAGAGGCGATTCTTGCCGGCTATACGCATGGCACGCGCTTCGGCATTCGCGCCGACGAAGATGGGCTGTTGCGCGCGGGCGTTCCCGGCGTTCAACTGACGTGGATGGACGCGAAGGTCGGCGATTGGGTCGTGACACCGCGTATTGGCAAGCCGGTTGAAGTGCAGGCGCTGTGGATCAATGCCCTGCGCATTGCGGCGCGTTGGAATCTGCAGTGGCAAGACGCAGCAGATCGCGCCTCACAGGCTTTTCTCGTGCGTTTCACAGATCCGGCGAGCGGCGCCCTGTTTGATAACGTGGACGTGGATCATGTGGCCGGCAACGTGGACCGGTCCATCCGGCCGAATCAGATTTTCGCCGTCGGGGGCCTGCCGTTTCCGCTACTTGAAGGGGCGGCTGCGCGCGCCGTGGTCGAACAGGTCGAGACGTATCTGCTGACGCCGCTAGGCCTGCGTACGCTCGCGCCGTCCGATCCCGCTTATTGTGGGCACTACGGCGGCGGTCAGTTGGAGCGCGACGGCGCCTATCATCAGGGGACTGTGTGGCCTTGGCTGATCGGCCCGTTTGTCGAAGCATGGTTGCGCGTGCATCAACCGGATGCCAGCGCGCGCGCCTTGGCGCGCACGCGCTTTCTCGCGCCGCTGGAGGAACATCTGGATCATGCTGGCCTCGACCACGTTTCGGAAGTTGCGGACGGTGATGCGCCGCACAAGCCGGGTGGTACGCCGTTTCAGGCGTGGTCGCTGGGCGAACTGCTGCGCGTCAAGCGGATGCTGGCTACCGGGTAGGTGGTGCCCGCTATCATCACCTACCAGTGCAAAACGCGCTAGGATGTGAATCCCACCGCCAAGCCTTGATGCAAGGGACATCGCCATGCCGCCGCTGCGTGCCGCGAATCTGCTCGCCACCATCGAAGGGACCCGCCTGCACTCCAAGGAGTGCGCCCACTGGCAGCGCTGGGGCCCCTATTTGAGCGAGCGCCAATGGGGCACCGTGCGCGAGGACTACAGTCCTGACGGTACCGCCTGGGACTACTTCCCGCACGATCATGCGCGGAGCCGGGCGTATCGCTGGGGCGAAGATGGCATTGCCGGTTTCGGTGACGACAAGCTCAGCTGGTGCGTCTCGCTGGCCCTTTGGAATCGCAAGGACCCGATTCTGAAGGAGCGCCTGTTTGGCCTCACCAATGCGCAGGGCAATCACGGCGAGGACGTTAAGGAGCTGTACTTCTACCTCGACGGTACCCCCACGCATTCCTATATGCGCATGCTGTACAAGTACCCGCATGCCGCCTATCCGTACGACGATCTTGTTCAGGAGAACGCACGGCGCGGCGCCGATATGCCCGAGTACGAGGTGCTCGATACCGGTGTGTTCGACGACGAATGCTATTTCGACGTACAGGTCGAGTACGCAAAGCACACCCCCGAAGACATCGTGATGCGCGTGACGGTCGAAAATCGCGGGGATCGATCCGCATCGCTCGACGTGCTGCCGCAGATCTGGGCGCGTAACAGCTGGTCGTGGAAAGCGCTTGATGAGCGGCCGTCGCTGGCGCTGCATACGTCGCACGGCGAAACGCATCTGCTGGGGATGCAGCACGGACGTGATCCGATGATCGTCACCGCATGGTCTGACGATTCGCCGGACCTGACGTGGCTGTTCTGCGAAAACGACACCAACGTCAAACGCCTCTTTGGCATGGACGGTGCAGGTCCGTTTAAAGACGGTTTCAACGACTACCTCATTCACGGCGACGCGCAAGCCGTTCGGCACGATGCGGGCTCCAAGGCGGCGGCGCACGTGCCGCTGGAATTTGAGCCACATGGCCGCGCGGTGATCTACCTGCGCTGGCACCCCGGCTCGGCGCCGGACGAGGTCCCGCTTGATGTGAAGGCGCTATTCGCTCGCCGCATCGCAGAAGCCGACGCGTTCTATGCGGCATTGCAGCACGACATGCCGGATCCCGATTCACGCCTCGTGCAGCGCCAGGCGCTAGCAGGCATGCTGTGGTCGAAGCAGTATTACCAGTTCGATGTCCAACGCTGGATGGACGGCGACCCCGCCCAGCCCACACCGTCCGCGGGCCGCAAGCGCGGCCGCAACGCAGACTGGCGACATCTGTGTAACGCGGACATCGTGTCGATGCCCGATAAGTGGGAATACCCTTGGTACGCGTCTTGGGACCTGGCTTTTCACGCAGCGGCGTTTGCGCTGATTGATCCAGAGTTCGCCAAGCGTCAATTGCTGCTGCTGGTGAAGGACCGCTACCAGCATCCCAACGGCCAGTTGCCCGCCTATGAGTGGGCCTTCAGCGACGCGAATCCGCCCGTACATGCATGGGCCGCGTGGCGGGTCTATGAGATCGACCGCGCGCTAACTGGCAAAGGCGACCGCGATTTCCTCGAGCTGGTGTTCCACAAGCTGCTGCTGAATTTTTCGTGGTGGGTGAACCGCAAGGACGCGGACGGCCACAACATTTTTCAGGGTGGCTTTCTTGGGCTCGATAACGTCGGCATCTTCGACCGCTCGTCGCCACTACCGACCGGCGGCCATCTCGATCAGGCCGACGGCACCGCCTGGATGGCAGCCTACGCGCTCGACCTGATGCGCATTGCGCTGGAACTCGCGTTTGCCAATCATGTGTTCATCGATATCGGCATCAAGTTCTTCGAGCACTTCCTGTATATCGCCGAGGCCGTGAGTTGCGACGATGGCTGCGAGACGGGCCTGTGGGACACCGCGGACCAGTTCTTCTACGACAAGCTGAAGCTGCCTGACGGCACCAGCGTGCCGTTGCGGATGCGCTCGATTGTCGGGCTTATCCCGCTCTTCGCGGTGCATGTGCTCGAGGAGCGCCTGCACGGCGCGCTGCCTGAATTGCGCAGCCGGCTATTGTGGTTCCTCGAGCATCGGCCTGATCTCGCCAAGTTGGTGTCGCGCTGGAACGACCCCGGCAAGGGCAACAATCTGCTGTTGTCGCTGCTGCGCGGACATCGGATGAAGGCGTTATTGCGGCGCGCCCTGGACGAATCAGAATTTCTTTCCGATCACGGCGTGCGCGCGCTTTCGCGCGTCCATCGTGACGAGCCGTTTGTGTTCACATACAACAACTGCAACTTCACGGTGAAGTATCTGCCGGCGGAATCAGACTCGCGCGTGTTTGGCGGGAATTCCAACTGGCGCGGGCCAGTGTGGATGCCGGTCAATTATCTGTTGATCGAATCGCTCTATGAATTTCACCGCTATTACGGCGATGATTTCCGTGTTGAGTACCCCACCGGCTCAGGTGAGAAGTTCTCGCTGAGCGAAGTCGCGGACCGACTCGCGCAACGTGCTACGACGCTATTTCTCAAGGACCGCGATGGCGTGCGTCCGGTGATGGGTGCCTATCCGCTGCTGCAAGCCGATCCGCGCTCTCGAGATCTCGTGCTGTTTCATGAATATTTCGATGGCGACAATGGTCGCGGCGTGGGTGCGTCGCATCAGACCGGGTGGAGCGGGCTTGTCGCGCTATTGCTGCAACCGCGTGTGATGGACGAGGCGGGCATTGTGCCGGTCTCGGCGGAGAATGAAGCGGCGTTCGCGACCAAGTAGGGGTTGTTGGTGGGTTTTACCCGTTCGATTAGGTCTGGTCAGGTTCGAGCGGCCCGAAGCGAGGAGCGCGTGCGGGATTCGGTGCATTACAGAACCCCTGCAAACCGGTGATTCGCTACTGTTTTTGAACTGTCCGGCGCCGGGCCTGGTCTTTCATGTAGTGCCACATCCGTTCCATTGGCTTCCTTTAGTTCTTTTAGCAAAGTGAACCCCATGCCGACCACCCCGAACGCGCCCGATTCCTCTCCCGCCGCCAGCGCCAAACTGCCTGCCGACCCGAATTCGTCCACCACTGCCGCACCTGCAGGCAAGCGGCCCGCGCCGCCCTGCACGCTGGTCATATTCGGCGCAGCCGGTGATCTCACCAAGCGTTTGCTGATGCCTGCGCTCTACAACCTGACGGTGGACGGCCTGCTCGATGCGCAGATGAAGATCATCGGCGTCAATCAGGGAGAGCAGGAAACCAGCGCATGGCGCGACGAACTCTTCAAGGCGTTGCAAGAGTTTGCTGCGGACAAGGCCAGTACGTTCCATACCGCGAACCTCGACGAAAAGGCGTGGGGCTCGCTCGCACAACGCCTCGAATATATGGCGGGCGAGTTCGAAAACGACGATACGTTCGCGAACCTGAAACAGAAGCTCGACAAGACGCCGGGCGGAAACGTGGTGTTTTATTTCGCGGTAACCTCGCGCTTCTTTAAGCCGATTGCCGAGCGCCTGGGCAAAGCGGGCCTGCTCAAGGAAGGCGATGGCGGAAGCGGTAGCGGCTTTCGCCGTCTCGTGATCGAAAAACCGTTTGGCACCGATCTGGCGTCGGCGCGCGATCTCAACGAACACATTCTCACGTACGCGAAAGAGGAGCAGGTTTATCGCATTGACCACTTCCTCGGCAAGGACACGGTACAAAGCATTCTCGCGGTACGCTTTGCGAACGCTTTGTTCGAGCCGGTGTGGCGGCGCGAGTACATCGAATGCGTGCAGATCACCGCGGCGGAAACGCTTGGCATCGAGGCACGTGGTAAGTTCTACGAACAGACCGGCGCGTTCCGCGACATGGTGCCGAACCACCTGTTCCAGTTGCTTGGGATGGTAGCGATGGAGCCGCCCAATTCCTTCGATGCAAAAGCGGTGCGCGACAAAAAGGCTGAGATCTTCGACGCGATCCAGCCGTTGAAGCCGGACGATGTGGTGTTCGGACAGTACGAAAAGGGACCGGCAGGGCAGGGCTACCGTCAGGAGCCGGACGTTGCACCGGACAGCAACACGGAAACCTATGCCGCGGCGCGCGTATTCGTTGAAAACTGGCGCTGGGCGGGCGTGCCGTTTTATCTGCGTACCGGCAAGCGCCTCGCCGCGCGTCGCACGGAGATTGCGGTGCAGTTGAAGGCGGTGCCGTTCCGGATGTTTCGTGATACGCCGGTGGACGCATTGACGCCCAACGTGCTGACGTTGCGCATCGACCCCACCCACGGCACGAGTTTCGATTTCAACGTGAAAACACCTGGGCCGCTGATGCAGATGGGTGCGGTGCAGTCCGACTTCAACTACAACGATTTCTTCGCGGAACGCCCGAATGTGGGCTACGAGACGCTGCTTTACGACTGCATGCTCGGCGACGAGACGCTGTTTCAACGCGCCGATAGCATCGAAACGAGCTGGGCCGTGGTGGACGACGTGCTGCATCCAAAAGGCAAGCCGGCAGCGGTACACGGCTATCCGGCGGGCAGCGAAGGACCGGCCGAAGCCGATGCGCTGCTCGCGCGTGACGGACACGCCTGGCGTCCGTTGCAGCATGAAACGGACGGCAAGAAGTAAAACCCGAATCATCAAGAGACTGAATCACTCGCACACCAAAAGGGGGCCGACGTGGCGACACGCAAGAGCACTGCCAAAAGCGAAACGAAAACCAGCGCGAAACGAAGCGCTAAGAGTAGCCATACCGGCGGCGGAGAGCGGATTCTTGCCGTTGACGTGGGCGGAACGGGCCTGAAGGCCGCCATCATCGATGCGCATGGCAAGATGCTGACCGAGCGGGTGCGTGTCGCGACACCGCATCCGTGCACGCCGGATCAACTGGTCGACGAACTGGTGAAGCTGGCCGAGCCGATCGTCGCGCAGCATCCCCCTACGCGTATTTCGATTGGTTTTCCGGGCGTCGTACGCAACAATCGCGTGCTAACCGCGCCCCATTTCGGCAACGAGGGGTGGCATGACATTCCGCTGGCTGAATCGCTTGCGACACGGCTCGGCGGCTTGCCGGTACGCATGATCAACGACGCTGAAGTGCAAGGCTTCGCGGCTATCGAAGGTCACGGTATTGAGTTCGTGCTGACGCTTGGAACAGGTGCTGGCACAGCGCTCTTTCGCGACGGCGAACTGATGCCCCATCTCGAACTGGCGCATCACCCGGTCAGCAAAAAATACGCTTACGACGAATACATTGGCGACGCCGCGCGCATGAAGGCTGGCAACAAACGCTGGAACGTCCGCGTCGAAAAGGTGATCGGCATCCTCGCGTCGCTCGTAAACTACGACAAGCTGTGGATTGGTGGAGGCAATGCCACGCGCCTCACGTTCAAGCTGCCGGAGAATGTCGCGGTAGTGTCGAACGATGCGGGTATCGAAGGCGGCGCGCGCCTCTGGCATCCGCGCTCGCTGCGCGAAACGCGGCAGTTGCCGGAAGCTACGCAGCGTACGGGTGCTTTCAAGTAGCCAGCTTTATCGCGCGGCGTCGCCCCAACGATATTCAACGGTCACATCGTCGAGTTGGGCTTTGAGGTCCGCGTCTAACGTGAGGTCAATCGCGCTGAGCGTGTCGGTGAGCTGATCGGGATTGCTCGCGCCGATAATCGCAGACGTGATCAGCGGATTGGCCAGCACCCACGCAAGCGAGGTTTTCGTCAGCGACGTCCCCGATTGTTTGGCGATACCGATCAGTTTGTCGATCGTTTCGAATTCACGTTTGTGCCAGTACCGCTCTTGGTACATCGCGCCGGCTTTGCCCACGGTGGCGGTGAAACGCCCTGTCTCCGGCTGGGCGTCGAGGCGATGCTTGCCAGTCAGCAGGCCACCCGCTAGCGGGTTATACGGCATCACCGCGAGTTGTTCCTCGTCGGCTAGCGGCAGCAGTTCGCGCTCGATCTGGCGGAACAGCAAGTTGTAGCGCGGTTGCACGGAAACGAAACGGGCCACCCGCAACACATCCGCACGTCCTAAGGCGCGCGCGAGGCGGTACGCGAGAAAATTCGACACGCCGACATAGCGGGCCTTTCCTGAGCGAACGATGATGTCGAGCGCTTCGAGTGTTTCGTCGAGCGGCGTGTCGCGATCGTCGGAGTGCAACTGATACAGATCGACGTAGTCGGTGCCGAGCCGGCGCAACGACGCGTCGATGGCATCGAGCAGATGCTTGCGCGACGCGCCCTGATCCCACGGAGACGGCCCCACCTTACCCACTGCCTTGGTTGCGACGATGAAGCGCTCTCGTTTGCCCTTCAGCCAGCGGCCCACGATCTCCTCCGTGCGGCCCGCCAGCTCTTCGCTGCCGCCCAGCGGATAGACGTCGGCGGTATCGATGAAATTCACGCCGGCGTCGGTTGCCTTGTCGAGGATGCCGTGCGAAATTCGCTCTTCGGTCTGCAAGCCAAATGTCATTGTGCCGAGGCACAGACGAGAGACAGTCAGGCCAGTGCGGCCAAATTTGCGGTATTGCATGATGGACTCCGCTAGAGGTGAGATTGCCAGAATGCGCTTAACGAAAAGCATAACGTGTATCGGCGATCAACGTCGGCGGGGACGGCACCCGTCTCGATCGCGCGACGACTGCCACGAAGGCATCAGTCGGGAACAACGGCTGGCGAAGGTTCAACAGAGCGCGGCTCTTTGCCATAACGCATGGCCACCGCCGCGAGACAAAGCGATGAGATACCGCCCAACACGATAAATGCCTCGCTCGTAGAAAGGATGCTGGTCAGCACCGCACCGAAGCAGGGCGCGACGAACTGCATGAACATGCCCGTGGATTGAAGCGCTGCACTGGCGCTTGCGACCTGATTCGCAAGTCGGCGCGCAATGAAAAGGCGGCACTCGATCCGGAAACGCGCGCCAACGAAGCCGGTCGCGAAGAACGCCATCGCCAGCAGAAGCTCAGCAGGCCGCAGCGGAAGACGGAAGATGCCGCCCATCGCGACGAATACACCCGACGTCACGAACACAGGCAAGAGGAGTGCGCCCAGACCTTCGCGCTGTGCGGGGCGTGCCGTCGGCAACAGACTGCCGAGCATGCCGCCAAGCGCGGAACACGACACCACGATACCGAGCACTGACTTGTCGAAGCCCTGGTTTCTGAGCATCAACGGAAACTGGTTGTTGATCGCCGCGCCCAGAGCGAAGGAAATGCCGACGCAGAGCAGGAGCGGCACGATTGCGCCGGTGAAAGTGGCGCGCGGGGCAGTGTCTTTGCCTGCGGCTTCGGGTGTCGCCTGTACCCGCGCTGCCGACGCCGCCATCAATACGATCGCCGCGGCGATGAACACAAGCGAAACAAGCACTGTGCGGTTGTCGCCAGCCCATGCGGCCACGATGCCGCCGGCTGCGGGCGCGCAGATCTTGGCCATGCTCTGCGCCAGACTGAGAAGCCGGAACGCGCGGCCTTGCTGAGCGTCTTCGACGTTCGTGGTGACGTAACGGGTCTCCGCAGGGTCTGTGAAACCGAGTGCTGCCGATTTGAACGCCACCACCGTGAGAAAGGCCACGAAGTTGCCGATCCACAACAGCGCTGCCGTCGTGAACAGCGTGAGTGCCAGCGCGGTGACGATCACCCGCGTGCTTGAATAACGACCGCATACCTGGCTAATGACACGAGTGAGCAAGATGGGCGGGACGAGTAGCGCCGCGCTCAAAATGACCAGATCGAACGGGGTGGCCTGGAACCGATAAGTAGCGATGTTCAGAATCGCGAGGAAATTAATCCAGCCACCAAAGCTTGCACAAAAACTCCCGACGAGAAACAGATAAAAGCGACGGCTATTCGGCATACTCACTCTCAGCGCATAGGCAGTTGATTGGCTTTCACGGCCGGCTTAAAAACGCCGGGGCGCAACAGGGCCTTCGACGTATGTCGAATGGATAAAATCAGGCATGCTAATTAAATAGGACGAGACTAAGCAAACCCGCGATTGCACGCGGGTTCAGGCGAACTTTTTGCTAATGGGTGCAGCGGCTAATTCCAGTGATGCGGGTCGTGCCGATCGTCAAGTAGCCAGCGCCTAGAACAGCGCCGGCTGCTGGGTGGACACCACGGGCACGACGTTGAGTTCGTCGAGCCGCAGGCGTGCCTTGGCGAGATCGTGAAGCAATTGCCTTTGCAACCAGGTTTCCGCGCCGCCGCCAAATGCCTTGTCGAGCCGCAAAGCCATCTCGGGTGAGATGCCTGCCTTGCCGCTCAGCAGGTTCGTTAAAGCCTGACGACTGACGCCCAACACCAGCGCACCTTCAGTGACGGTCAAATTGAACCGCTCCAGACAGTTCTGCCGGACGGTAATGCCTGGATGGATGAATTCTGAATCGGCCATGGACTGAACAATATCGACGAACGGGGTGTTCGTCAACTGACAAGTGCTGCTTGTCATCGACGCATCCCTTCCGTTGACCGGTTAGGGCGCGATCTTGTCGATTTCCTCATAGACGCGATTGAGCCAGACCTTCACCCGTTGACGCTCCAGCATGCCAAGACCTGTGCTTGCGCGATCCGGATGATGCGCGGCAGCCCAGAAGCTCGAATTGCGCTGGTCGATTTTCTGCATCGTCGCGTCGGGCAGATGGCGCAGCGAAACGAAGGTCGCACCCAGCGCTTCCGCGCGCTGCCGTTCGCCTGATGCTTCCAGGAGTTCGAAGCGTTCGCCACGGATTTCGTTTAGCACGATCACGAGGCGTAACTTGCCACCGAACTGGTCGAGCCATTGCCGCAGCAGGTCGACCGAGTCGCGCCCAGCGTCCATTACGTGCCACCACGTGAGCGCGATACCGCTTTCCTGCGCGATGCCGAGCACGTCGGAGTCGTCGAACCACTTCGAAACCGATTGCTGCGTTTGTGCCGCGAGGTCGACCAGGATACGGCGCTCGGGTTGTTCAAGCGCGTGTTCGATCACCGGGTCGAGACTGTCGTGGTCGTCGAGGACGGTGGGAGCGGTGAATTCTCCGTAGTAGCGCAGTAGCGCGCCGTGCGAGCGGTCAGTATCGAAGCCGAGAAGCGGCACATTGCGATCGATGAAGTACTGCGCCAGAACACGGGCGACGAGCGACTTCCCTACCCCGCCTTTTTCTCCGCCAATAAAGTGCACGAAACTCATGGGCTCGATTCCTTGTTGTCCTGCGTGGGTGGTATGGAGTGCAAGTGCACGACGGGGCATGCGCATAGGCTACACGGGAAAAATTCGCCCGGGCGGTCTTTTCTTCCCTGGTCGAGGCGCAGTAAGTGCCGGACAGGCGATCATGCATCATGCCAGCCTACTATGACAGAACGGCCAAATCGCCTTACAGCAACTCGTTCATGCCGCTTGATCGCTGAGCGTCGGGTGGCCACCGGGACAGTTCGACATCGCCACCCGGATCGTCCACAATCGGCACTCGGCCGATTCACTAAAACTTGCGGCGAAGGTTGATCTCACGTCAACCTTGCGCGCGAGCAACGATCAACTCCATTTCCGCGGCATCTGGCCAACATGCCGGTTCTACAGATCGAAAGGGACTCTATGCTGATACAAGAGGTTCAGACATCTGACGAGCGCGAACTCGAACAAATGATGATCCAGGTGATCAACACGAGCGTGCGCGCTGAGGAAGCAGAGAAAATAGCCGTCGTTCAAAATGTCTTAAAGAACCTGCGGCTGTCATTGGATAACCCACAGGAGTGCGTGCATTTGAAGTGCGCGTCAAACGAGGTGAGACCGTACGTCCGGGTGAACTCGTCGGCGAACGCAGTCGGTTTTTACGCTGCAATGGGTTTCGCGGTATTGGAAGATCAGCCCCGCTGGGGGTCAAGTACTCCGATGGAATACCTGCTTCGCACCTGAACGGGCAACCAGCGTTCAGCGTCTGCAACGGACTGAACGTCTGTCCGTGCGAAAGAAGATCAAGGCGCCGTCATGCCTCCTTCCGCCTCGCTCCAGCGCGCAACCCACTCAGGCAACACTGGCGACGGCTGCGTCACCTCCGACAGTTGCATCAACTCGGCAGTCGTCACGATGCCGCCACTTCGCTTCAGGAACCGCGCTCGCACGACGGACAGCGCCACTAGCACATCATCGCGCACGAACCCTTGCTCGATGAAGATGTGCTTTTCGTCCCAGCCGATCACGCGGGTCTGGACGTCATAGCGATCACCAAGTTCGAGCGAGCGGTGAAAGCGCATCGTTTCCAGGGTGACAACGGGATACCAGCGTTGTGCCTTCAATTGCCGCCACAAGCCACTACGCATCATCAGATCGACGCGCGCCAGATCGAGGATCGTGAAGTAGCGGCCGTTGTTCATATGCAGCAACACGTCGAGGTCGTTCAGCCAGACGCGAAAAGGCGTAACGCAGGTGTCGAGCACATGCAGCCTGCTTCGGCCACGGCTGGTAAAAAGCAAAAGCAACAAGCGAATGATCAGACTCATGGAACAGCCCCCGATGGCAGGAACGCGCCGCAGGCGGCGTGGAAACGTGAATGGTAGTCGCGCGGCGAAGATTCGCGGCATAGACGGCGGAACAAATCGGTAGAGTTCTCATTCGAAAGGAAACGGCGTAGCTGCCGGGCGTCGAATGACCCCGTGCAGTTATTCTGCGTGTTCCGCGTGTGCGTTGTGCTGTACACAGCCGCGATGAATTGGCATTCGCGCGGCCGCAACTGTGATGCGCCACAGGTCAATATATGGGAAGATTTTTTCAAACCTGATACGTAATGAACCGATCCTGATGAATATCCTGGCAGCGTCTCCACCAACAAGCCTGCATACTTGATGGCAGCCCGGATGCCGGGCGCTGTCAGCGAAACCTGAGGGAGCAAATCTTGACCGCCTTTCTCCTACGCAACGGCTCGCTTCTCGATCCCACCCTTCCCGATCTGCAGGAAGGTTTCGAAGTCCTCATCGAGAATGGCTTCGTCCGCGAAGTCTCCGACAAGCCAATCAAGAGCAGCAGTGCAAGCGTCATTGACGTCAAAGGTAAAACGATCATGCCGGGTCTGATCGACCTGCATGTGCATGTTGTTGCAATCGAATTCAATCTTCCGCGCGTCGCAACGCTGCCCAACGTGCTTGTTACCTTGCGCGCCGTGCCGATCATGCGCGCCATGCTGCGTCGCGGCTTCACGACGGTGCGTGACGCAGGTGGTGCGGGCCATCCATTCAAGCAGGCGGTCGAGTCAGGGCTGATCGAAGGTCCACGGCTCTTCGTATCCGGCCGCGCGTTAAGTCAGACAGGCGGCCATGCCGATGCCCGTGCCCGCTCCGACTACATGCCGCCCGATTCACCCTGCGGATGCTGTGTTCGTGTGGGTGCGCTTGGCCGCGTCGCAGACGGGGTCGATGAAGTGCGCCGCGCCGTACGCGAAGAACTGCAGATGGGCGCCGACCAGATCAAGATTATGGCGTCGGGCGGTGTTGCATCGCCGACCGATCCTGTCGGCGCATTCGGTTATTCCGAAGACGAGATCCGCGCAATTGTCGCGGAGGCTCAAGGGCGTGGCACTTATGTGCTGGCCCATGCCTATACGGCAGCCGCAATCGCGCGTGCTGTGCGTTGTGGCGTGCGCACGATCGAGCACGGTAATCTGATTGACGACGAGACCGCTCGCCTCGTCGCCGAGTACGGCGCGTATGTCGTGCCCACACTCGTCACCTACGACGCCCTTGCAAGCGAGGGCGAAAAATACGGCCTGCCGCCGGCGAGCATTGCCAAGGTCGAGGACGTGCATGGAGCCGGCATGCGGTCGATCGAAATCATGAAGCGCGCTGGGGTCAAGATGGGTTTCGGCACCGACCTGCTCGGCGAGGCCCAGCGTCTGCAAAGCGACGAATTCCGGATTCTGGCTGAAGTCATGGCACCAGCAGAGGTGATCGCGAGCGCGACCCTGATTGGTGCGGAAGTGCTCGGCATGCAGGATAAGCTTGGCAGAATCATGCCAGGCGCCCATGCCGATGTGCTGGTGGTTGATGGCAATCCGCTGAAGTCTGTCGATTGCCTGTTAGGTCAGGGCAACCATATCCCGCTGGTGATGAAGGATGGCCGGATCTTCGTCAACGAACTCGAACATGCATGAGGTTGTGAACCTGCGTCTATAGCGCCTAGCCCATTCTGGAGTCTGCCTATGTCGATGATTTCCGCCCGCATCGAGCGCTTGCCGTTTTCAGGTTTTCACCGTCGCCTGCTGTTGATGGGCGGGCTCGGCTACACCTTCGATGCAATGGACGCTGCCGTCCTCGCCTTCCTGTTGCCGGTGCTACGTGCGCAATGGGGGCTGACAAGCGTACAGACAGGCGTACTCGGAAGCGGCACGTTCATTGGCTATTTCGTCGGTGCGATGCTGGCGGGCATGCTGGGCGATATCATCGGCCGGCGCAAGGTCATGATGTATGCGTTGGTGATTTACTGTGCCGCATCGCTTGCCAGCGCATTGGCGAACGATTGGGGATTCTTTCTCGCCACGCGCATTGTGGCCGGCCTGGGAACGGGAGCGGAAAGCGCCATCGTCGCGCCGTTTCTCTCGGAGTTCGTGGCGCGTCGCTATCGTGGGAGTTTCACGGGCAGCCTCGCGGGGTTTTTCTCGTTTGGTTTTGTGGCGGCCGCGTTGCTTGGCTATCTGGTGATCCCGCTGGCACCTGACGCGTGGCGAGTGGTCATGGTCATCACGGCGCTACCGATCCTGATGTTGCTGTGGTGGCGCCGGGCGTTGCCAGAATCGCCGCGCTGGCTCGAGGTGCGCGAGCGTCACGCGGAGGCCGATGCGATCGTGTCGCAGATGGAGGCCGAAGCGACGAAGGCGGGTCTGCAGTTAGAGCCGCCGGTTCCCTTGCGCGACGGGTACGTGCCGCGTGCAGCGGGACGCGCATCGGTTGTGGCGAACGTCAAGGCGTTGTGGTCGGCGAAGCTGGCGCGGATTACTGCAATGACATGGCTGATGTGGCTATCCATCACGTTCAGCTACTATGCTTTTTTTACGTGGATTCCCGGCTTGCTGGTTCAGAGCGGCATGACGATTACGCGGAGCTTTTCGTATTCGCTCGTGATTTATCTTGGACAGATCCCAGGGTACTTCTCAGGCGCGTGGCTCAACGAGAAGATCGGCCGGCAGGCGACGATCTCGTCGTACATGATATTAGGCGGAATATCTGCACTCGGACTGGCACTGACCGGTACGGACACCGGGATCATGGTATCGGGGATTCTGCTTTCGTTCTTCATGAACGGCACCTATGCCGGCGTGTATGCCTATACGCCGGAGGTATTTCCCACTGACGTGCGCGCAACCGGCACGGGGCTCGCTTCATCAATTGGCCGGCTGGGCGCGATTGCCGCGCCTATCCTTGTCGGCTACGTCTATCCGCCGCTGGGTTTCGCCGGGGTGTTCGGTGCGACGACGCTTGTGCTGCTGATCGGTGCGATGGCTGTGCTGCTCATGGGGGTGCCCACGCGCGGGAGATCGCTTGAGGACATTGCAGCAGAGCAGGTCGAACGTTAGCCACCCACCAGGCGCGTGAGGGGCGTCGGTCCGGATGGGACATCGCCTGGCGGCCAGACAATGTCCATTCACTTTCCCGCCTGTCTTTACAGATAGCTGCAGACGTAATCGAGCGTTTCGATCACGTCGATATCGAAGCGGCTCTTGCCGGGCACCGAGAACGAGTCGCCCGCGCTGTACGTCTTCCATTCGTCACTGCCTTCGAGGCGGATGCGGCATTGTCCGGCCTGCACCTCCATGAGTTCCGGCGCGTCGGTGCCGAAGTTGAGCGCGCCTGGCAGGATCACACCGAGTGTCTTGCGCGTGCCGTCAGCGAAGAGGACGGTGTGCGAGACACACTTGCCGTCGAAGTAAACGTTGGCTCGTTTGATAACGGAAACCTGATCGAATTGCGTTGCGGCCGTCATGGCGGTCTTCCTCTGGTTCAGCGTGAATGAGTGCGTTTGCGCCGCGTCGCGTCAGCGGGCGATACGCGACCCAGGCGGACCACGCTCGCGCGCCTTCGAGCGGACACAGCGCAATATCATACAGGCGATCAGAAGCGTCACGCGCCAGTTCGACGTGACCGCCGATCCATTACGTCCGCAGCGGCCTCAAACCGGCACGAACCTCCTGGGCGAACAACAGGGGTTGTTCCCACGCCGCGAAGTGTCCGCCTTTGTCGGGACGGTTGTAATAGATGAGGTTGTGATAGGCCTGCTCGGTCCAACTCCGTGGAGCTTGATAGTTCTCGCGAGGAAACACGCTGATCGCAGCCGGGACGGACACGTCAGCGGCGGCAATGAAGTTGGAGTGCGACTCCCAATAGAAGCGCGCCGCGGACACGCCTGTATTCGTCAGCCAGTACAGCGTGATGTCGTCGAGGAGGTCGTCGAGTGTCAGTGCGCCCGCAGATTCTCCATTGACGTCACGCCCATACACCGCCGAGGTCAGTGCCGCCGCCGGCTGGATATACCCATCCCCGTGATCAAGGAGCCAGCTTGCCAGCGCAATGGGTGAGTCGGCCAGTCCGGTGAGCGTTTGCGGACGGGTTCCCATCTCCAATGCATAGGCGCGTCGCTTCTTGGCCGCACTGCTCAATTGCTCGTAAGCATGCTTTTCATCGTCAGAGAGACCGGCCGGCGATGGGTCGCCGTCTTGAAGCGCCTTGGCAATGGCCGGTGGAATCGTCGCAGGGAAGTTGGTGTGAATGCCCAGCAATTCTGGGGGCGCCTGTTTAGCCATGACATTCGTGACGATGCCACCCAGATCACCGCCTTGTGAAGCAAATTTCTCGTATCCAAGCCGCTTCATCAGCACAACCCAGGCGCGCGCTGTGCGCTCAGGACCCCAGCCAGTCTCTGTAGGCCTGCCTGAAAATCCGTAGCCCGGCAAAGACGGAATGACCAGATGAAATGCATCCGACGCGCTCGCGCCATAAGCCGTGGGATTGGTGAGTGGATCGATGATCCTGAACTGCTCGATGATCGAACCGGGCCACCCGTGCGTGACGATCAGCGGCATGGCGTTTTCATGCTTCGAACGAACGTGGATGAAGTGAATATCCAGCCCGTCGATGTCGGTAACGAAATTAGGCAGCGAGTTTATCTTCGCCTCAACCTTGCGCCAGTCATAGTCGGTCGCCCAATGGCGTGCGACTTCCTGGATCATCGCGAGCGGCACGCCTTGCGAATCATCCGTGACTGTTTCGCGATCCGGCCATCGCGTTGCCTTGATTCGTCTACGCAAATCGATAAGTTGCGCTTCGGGAACATGCACGCGTAGCGGACGAATCGCCGTCTTGTCGCCGCCAGACGGTTGGGGCGCTTCGGTGATCGACTGATTCGTTTCTGCAAAGGCGAGCTGACTCAATGAACCGGCAGCAACGGCCGCAGCTGCCACACTCACAAAGCGTCGGCGGGCCGGTGATTGGGGACGGGTATCGTCTGACACAAAGACTCCGATGTGCGGTGAAGCCAGGTTCGCAATCGATGGCGAGACTGTCTCCCGCATTCGATTGCGCGTTGTATCTGGAACTTGATCGTGCTCGGTTTCGACAGGCCAATTCGTATCATCGATATGACCTTAAATCAAGAGGATTGCTGAGCGTATTGGAGCCCTTACGCAACCCCCGTGTCCCGACAATCAGGCACCCTGATACAGCTTGCGAAGCGCAGCGAGCTGGCCATCTTTCTGCGCTTCCACCAGTTCCTGGCGAACCTGGGCGCGCGTCTTTTGCATCGCACCGGATTGGCTGGCGCTCCATTGCTGCGTTTGTGCAGCGTCCTGTTGATCGGCGGTTACATTAGCGGCGTGGGCAACGCCAACTGTAGCGAATGCAGCAAAAGCCAAGGCGATGATTGAGTTCTTCATGTCGTTATCCGTACATTAGTCAGTTAAAAGGAAGGCGCCAGGGGAGCTGAAAGTGCAATCCGGTCAGGCTCCTCGGTGTTGCTTGCATCTGTCGTCCGGCGTTGAATGTATTTAAACCGGTCAACGTATCTGGCTTGTGTCGGGAAATCGGTGGATTGCATTGTTCTGTACCTGTGCGTCGTTTAGATACATTGCGATACGAATCACGGGTTTTCTGCCAGCAAAGATTTGATCTTTGCCTCCGTCTGGTCGTAGTCACCTTCGCCGAAATGCGTGTAGGCGATATGCCCTTTCTTGTCGATCAGATAGAACGCAGGCCAATACTGGTTGTCGTAGGCGTTCCACGTTGCGTTGTGGTTGTCCTGTGCGACCGGGTACGTCACGCCGAGGCGCTTGATGGCCTTCTTGACGTTGTCGGTATTGCGCTCGAACGGATACTCGGGCGTGTGGATGCCGATGACCTGCAGCCCCTGGTCCTTATATTTCTGGTTCCAGGTCTCCACATACGGCAGCACGTGGATGCAGTTGATACAGGTGTAGGTCCAGAAATCGACCAGCACGACCTTGCCCCGCAAGTGCTGCATGGTCAGCGGATCGCTGTTCAGCCAATGATCGATGCCGGTGAATTCCGGCGCTGTCTGGTTGACGTTTGCCCGGCTTGCAAAGCTATCGGTCGCGGGATTGGGAACGAGGCTGGCGATGGCGAGGGCGCTGGTTACAACCGCCGCGGCGAGTACGCCGACGGTAGCGGCGATTTTGAGTCGTGAGAACATGTCAGAGTCCTTTCAGGGAGGGATACAGACGGCATACCCGTGGTGAGCATGGCCGTATTTGAACGCCCGTTCGTATCTGGCTTGTGTCGCGAGAGGGGCGCGGGTGCAATGTTTTGTGTCCGGGGAGAGGGCAGATACATTGGGATACAAAGCGTCGCGCGTACTGGGCTATAAAGCAGGCATTGCTAACGCGGAGAGCCACATGAACACGGAATCCAACACCCAATCGAGCACCCAATCGAACTCGGAAGCGGATATCGACCTGCTGCACGGGGCCTGCCACTGCGGGAGCGTGAAATTTGAAGTGCGGACCGGCCTCGTCCCGGCTTCGCGATGCAATTGCAGCCTGTGTCGGCGCAAGGGCGCGCTGATGTCGCCGGCGTTCGCTGCGGGCGAACTGAAAATCCTGAGCGGTAAGGAGTCCCTGACGCTGTATCAGTTCAATACGCGCACGGCAAAGCACTACTTTTGCAAGCACTGCGGCATTTATCCGTTCCACCAGACGCGCAAGGATCCCCAGCTCTGGCGCGTGAACATCGGTTGCCTGGAAGGCGTCGACCCGTATACGCTGGAGGCCAGCGTGGCCAATGGCGCCAGCCTGTCCGTGGTGGAGGATGCATGAGACGGCTAATGGCGATCCTCGCCTTTCTGGCGGGCGGACTTGCAGCGGAGATGGCGCACCCCGTGCACTGTACGTTGGTCAATGTGAGCCGCGTGCGCATCAAACGCCGGAAGGACCGATTCATTGATGGAAACCATTGATCACGTGCTGATCGTCGACGACGATCGCGGCATTCGCGAACTGATCGCTACCTATCTCGAGAAGAACGGCATGCGCGTTTCGCTGGCCGCGAACGGCCGCCAGATGCGGACGGTCCTCGAGCAGGGCGCGCCTGATCTGATCGTGCTCGACCTGATGATGCCTGGCGAAGACGGTCTGGTGTTGTGCCGGGAATTGCGCGCTGGCAAGTTTCGCGCGGTGCCGGTCTTGATGCTGACGGCCCGCAGTGAGGAGACGGATCGCATTGTCGGGCTGGAAATGGGCGCTGACGATTATCTGTCCAAGCCGTTTGCCGTGCGCGAACTGCTGGCCCGCATCCGCTCGGTGCTGCGCCGCGCGAGGATGCTGCCGCCTGGCATGCAGGTGACCGAAACCGCGCCGATGATCAGCTTCGGCGACTGGCGGCTCGACACCACCGCGCGGCATTTGCTCGACGCCGAAGGCACGATGGTGGCGTTAAGCGGCGCGGAGTACCGCTTGCTGCGCGTGTTTCTCGACCATCCACAACGCGTGCTTACGCGGGATCAACTGCTCAATCTGACCCAAGGCCGCCAGGCCGATCCGTTCGACCGCTCGATCGATCTGCTGGTCAGCCGTTTGCGCCAACGTCTGCAGGACACCGCGCGCGAACCGCGTTACATCAAGACATTGCGTAGCGAAGGCTATGTCTTCTCTGCGGCCGTTACCATGACCGAAGGCAATCAATGAAGCTGAATGCGTTGCTGCATTGGCCGCGCACGCTGTTCGCAAGGCTCGCCCTGATTCTCTTTGTCAGCCTTGCACTGGCGCAAACGGCTTCGGTCTGGCTCACCATGACTGAGCGGGATCAGACCATGACCAACGTGATGATGGGTTACATCGAACGCGAGGTCACAAGTTCGGTCGCGCTGCTCGATCACTTGCCGCCTGATGAGCGCGCCGAATGGGTGCCGAGGCTGGCGCGGCGTACCTATCACTTTATTCTGGGGCCTGGGGTGACCGGTCAACCACCGGATGCGAAGCTCTCGGCGAAGGTGGCGCGATCTATCAACGAAGGCATTGGCAAGCGGTATCCGCTGACGGTCAATGCCGTCCCGGGTGAACCGGATCGTCTGCAGGTTCATCTGCAACTGACTGACGGCACGCCGCTGACGATCGACTATCAACCCATGCCGAGCACGCCGCTGTCGCCGTGGTTGTCGTTGGTGCTGGTATTGCAACTGGTGGTGCTGGCCGCCTGCTGCTGGGTCGCGGTACGGCTGGCCACGCGCCCGCTGAGCCAGTTGGCGCGAGCAGCCGATACGCTTGGGCCCGACCTGAAAGCGGAGCGCCTGCCTGAGGATGGACCGGACGAAGTGGCACGCGCGGCACGCGCATTCAACGCCATGCAGGACCGCATCAGGCTATACATGACCGAGCGCCTGCAGATCCTCGCGGCAATCTCCCACGATTTGCAAACGCCGATCACCCGCATGCGTTTGCGCGTCGACGTGATGGACGACAGCTCGCAGGGGGCAAAGCTGCAGCAAGACCTGCATGAAATGGAGACGATGGTCAAGGAAGGCGTCACGTATGCGCGGACCATGCACGGCGCCAGTGAGGCGCCGCTGCGTATCGACCCGGATGCGTTGTTCGACAGCCTCGTGCTCGACTACGTGGATGCCGGTAAAGACGTGTCGCTGCACGGGCGCATCGACACGGCCCTTGTAACACGCCCTCAGGCGTTGCGCCGGATCGTCGGCAACCTCGTCGACAATGCGCTGAAGTTCGGCGGGTCGGCTGAGATCAGGCTCGCTGCTTCGCCAGGCGGGCAGGTGACAGTCTCTGTGCTCGATCGCGGGCCAGGGATTCCGGCTGAGTCGCTGGAAGCCGTGTTTGAGCCGTTCTACCGGCTGGAAGGATCGCGTAATCGCGGCACGGGCGGCACGGGGCTCGGGCTTGCGATTGCACGGCAACTCGCCTTGGCGATGGATGCAGTGCTGTCGTTGGATAACCGTCCCGAAGGTGGCCTGGAAGCCAAGCTCGTGTTGAAGAGCGGCAACCCAGTATCCGTAGCGCATTGATCAGGCTGGATGCGACAGCTTGCTTGTCATCGGCGGGCGCGAACTTCCACCCCGCCGTCTCTGTATCGCTCTGTGTCTACAACGTCGCCAGTTACATGACCTTGCGTTGGCGCGCCTTGACAGACACACGCCAGATACATCCACGGGTTCAAATACATCAACGCCAGAATGTTCTGGCGTAGCAAGCGATACATGCACGGTGCATGTGCGGCTAATGGATGTCCAATCTTTGAGGAGAGTCACCGATGTCGGAAGAGATTAATACTCGTCGTCGCCTTGTGCTGGGTACGGCCGTTGCGGGTATCAGTTTGCTTGAGTTGGGCTTGAGTGGACTTGCGAAGGCGCAGACCAATGCGCTTGCGACCAGCCCGTTGGGCACAACCCGTTTGGCATCGTTCGACACCATTCGCCAGATCAACGCAGGGACACTGAATATTGGTTACGCAGAGGCGGGCCCGCAGAACGGCCCGGTCGTGATCCTGCTGCACGGCTGGCCGTACGATATCTATAGCTTCGCTGAAGTCACGCCGATCCTTGCCAACGCTGGCTATCGGGTCATCGTTCCGTATCTGCGCGGTTATGGTTCGACGCACTTTCTGTCCGCGGATACGCCGCGCAACGGGCAGCAGGCAGTAGTAGCGGTGGACATCATCGCGTTGATGGATGCATTAAAGATCGAGAAGGCGACCTTTGGCGGTTTCGATTGGGGCGCGCGTACGGTCAACATCATTGCCGCTCTGTGGCCGGAACGCTGCAAGGGGATGGTGTCAGTGAGCGGCTATCTGATCGGCAGTCAGGAAGCCAACAAAAAGCCGCTGCCGCCGAAAGCCGAGTTTGCCTGGTGGTATCAGTTCTATTTCGCCACGGAGCGCGGCTATGCGGGCTACGAAGCAAACCGCCACGACTTCAATAAGCTGATCTGGAAATTGGCCTCGCCGAAATGGAATTTCGACGATGCGACCTACGACCGTTCGGCCGAGTCGTTCAACAACCCGGACCATGTCGCCGTAGTGATCCATAACTACCGCTGGCGTCTCGGGTTGGCTCAAGGCGAGCCGCAATATGATTCGCTCGAAGCGCGTCTGGCTACCGGACCGACCATCGCAGTTCCCACCATCACGATGGAAGGCGACGCGAACGGCGCCCGCATCCTGAGCCGTCAGCCTACGCGAAGAAGTTCACCGGCAAGTATCAGCACCGGAATATCGACGGCGGCATTGGCCATAACCTGCCGCAAGAGGCGCCGAAGGCATTTGCCGATGCGGTGCTGGACGTCATCCGTCTTTAACCCTTTCCTGGGCTCTTGGAGCGCACAACTGCTGTGCGCTCCGCGTCACGTTCCCGGGCCCACTCTTCAAGCAGCGTGCGTGTTTGCTCCCGTACGACCGACTTGAGCAGGTCGACCTTCTCTGTGTCGATATCTTCCCAACCGAGCACCGACAGCGTCGAGCGATGTGCGACGTGAAAAATCACCAATTGCCCCATCAGGCTGAAGTTGCGGATTAGCGTGACGGTGTCATCCGCAGGGCGCCCGGAGATTCGCGCCACCAGCGCGGCGCTCGTCCGGTTTAGCGGTTCGCGGATCCGGCAGGCAAGAATTTGCGTGGCACTTTCCGGTTCGTGTCCCGCCTGCTCGCGCGCGAAGAACATCCGCCGGCCAGGATTGCTTGCTTTTGCGAAGGCGCCGTCCGCGATCGCTTCCTGAACGCGGATAAAGGCATCGATCAACGCCTGTGTGTCGGCGTTCTCGCGTAACACCTGTTGTGCATGCTCGATGGCCGGTCCGAATGTCTTCATCGCATCGTCGGCGAGCGCTTCCACGCACGCCCGATACACCCCTTCCTTATTCTCGAAGTAGTACTGCAGCGCGGGCGCGTTGACGCCGGCGAGGGCCGCGATGTCACGCGTGGACGCGCCCTCAAAGCCGTGTTCGCCAAACAGTTCGATGGCCGCTTCGATGATCCGCTGACGCGTCTCGTCGCCGCGTGCGTAGCCGCCCTCAGAGGGGCGGCGCAGTCTCTTTGCGGGGTTCATGCCTTTCTCTCCGTTACATCGGCACAAATATATCACTTGACACAATTTTAGCGACTGGAATAATTGTGCCAACTGGAAACAATTGGACTAATACGATGTCAACGACCGCAGGCTCTCCCTCACGCCCAATTCCGGCCGACGATCCGCCCGCAGCGGGCACCCGGCGTTCCACCCGGCGAACCGTGCTGATCGCACTGGGCATTGTCGCGCTGATCGTCGGCGCGGTCTGGCTGGAGCGCTGGTGGACGGTCGGGCGCTTCATCGAAAGTACCGACGACGCCTATCTGCAGGCTGACAGCGTCACGGTCGCGCCGAAGATCGCCGGTTATGTCACCGACGTTTACGTCTCGGACAATCAGGTCGTCAAGGCGGGCGATCCGCTCGTGCGCCTCGATGTGCGTCAGTATCAAGTCGCGCTGGACCAGGCGCTGGCCACGATCGACGCGCGCAAGGCCGACATCGAACGTGCGCAGGCCGAGATCAAGCAGCAGCAGGCCACTATTTCGCAAGCACAGGCGCAGCAGCAGGTGGCGCGCGTGAGCGCGCAGCACGCAAGTGACGAAGTGCGGCGCTACGCCCCGCTCGTCGCAACGGGTGCTGAGACCACCGAAAAGCTGTCCGAATTGACCAGCAGCCGCGACCAGGCGAATGCCACGCTCGCCGCGAACGCCGCCGCCGTAGATGCAGCGCGTTCGCAGATCGGTTCGGCCACCGCGCAACTCGGGCAGGCACGCGCACAACTCGAAGCTGCGCAGGCGAGCGCACAGCAATCGCAACTCGATCTCGACAACACGGTGGTGCGCAGCGTCCTGGGCGGCAAGGTCGGAGATCGTAGCGTGCGTGTCGGTCAATACGTGCAACCTGGCACGCGCATGCTGACGGTTGTGCCGGTGCAAAACACCTATCTGGTGGCCAATTTCAAGGAAACGCAGGTAGGTCAGATGCGTGTCGGTCAACCGGTGGAAATGCACGTTGACGCGTTGCCCGGTCATACGCTGCATGGCGTAGTCGACAGTTTCTCGCCGGGTACGGGCTCGCAATTCGCGCTGCTGCCGCCGGAAAATGCCACCGGCAACTTCACGAAGATCGTGCAGCGGGTGCCCGTGCGGATTCGGATCGACACGGGAGCGGAAACGCGCAGCGTGCTGTTGCCGGGGTTGTCGGTGACTGTGGATGTCGACACGCGTTCCGCGCGCGATCGTGATGCGCGCATCGATGCCGAGAATCATCGTGACTAACTCGACCGCCGCAGTGCCAGCGGCACCGCACGCTGAGGAGCGCGCGAGCGTGGGCGACTGGATCGCCGTCGCCGCTGGCGCGCTGGGTGCCTTGATGGCGACACTCGACATCTCGATCACCAATTCCGCGCTGCCGCAGATTCAGGGCGAAATCGGCGCCACCGGCACCGAGGGCACCTGGATTTCGACCGGCTATCTGATGTCGGAAATCGTGATGATTCCGCTGGCGGCATGGCTCACACGCGTTTTCGGGTTGCGTAATTTCCTGCTTGCCAACTCAGCGCTGTTCATTGCCTTCTCGATGATGTGCGGCTGGTCGCACACCTTGCCGATGATGATCGCCGGACGCATCGGCCAGGGCTTCACGGGAGGCGCGCTGATTCCGACTGCGCAGACCATCATCCGCACACGTTTGCCGTTGTCCCAGATGCCGGTCGGCATGACCATGTTCGGCCTGATCGTGTTGCTTGGGCCGCTGTTGGGACCGGTCGTCGGTGGCTGGCTCGCGGAGAACATCAGCTGGAGCTGGTGTTTCTTCATGAATCTGCCGATCTGCCTCGCGCTGATGACACTGCTGATCGTCGGCCTGCCCTCGGATAGGCCGCATTGGGAGGCGTTTTTCAAGGCGGATTGGCTGGGCATCGTCGGGCTCGCGATCGGTCTCAGTTCGCTCACGGTGGTGCTCGAGGAAGGTCAACGCGAGCGCTGGTTCGAATCGTCGATGATCGTGACGCTCACTTGCGTATCGGTCTTCGGCATGATGCTGATCGCCGCTTCGCAGATAACGGCGAAGAAGCCGATCGTGCGCCTGAGCCTGATGCGCAATCCGAATTACGCGAGTGTGATCGTGATCGTCTCAGCAGTCGGCGCAGCGCTATATGGCGTGTCGTATCTCGTGCCGCAGTTTCTCGGAATCGTGTCGGGCTACAACGCGGAACAGGCCGGCGCGATCATGCTGCTTTCCGGGCTGCCAGCGTTCCTCATGATGCCCATCCTGCCGCGGCTACTCGGCAAGGTCGACTTCCGCTTGCTGGTGATCACCGGGCTGGTGCTCTATGGGATCAGTTGCATGATCGACATCGACCTGACGGCGCAGAGCGTCGGGCACGATTTCGTCTGGTCGCAACTGATACGGGGCGTCGCACAGATGCTCGCGATGATGCCGCTCAATCAGGCGTCGATGGCGGCCGTGGCACGTGAGGATTCCGGCGACGCCGCGGGTCTCTACAACATGGCGCGCAACCTCGGCGGCTCGATCGGTCTGGCGATCATCGGTACGGTGATCGATCGGCGCACGACGTTTCATACCGCCATGATCCGCGAGTCGGTCACCGCAAATTCGCTGAACGGCCAGGAAAACCTGGCGGCGAACGCGGCGAACTGGTTCTCGCAGACGGGTGACATGGCTTACTCGCAGATGCGCGCGCTTGGGCAACTCGGCGTGCAGATCCAGCAGCAGGCGATTGTGATGACCTACTCGGAAACTTTCTACCTGCTCGGCATCGCGCTGCTCGCCTGCATACCGCTTGCGCTGCTCCTGAAAACGCCGCGCAGGAATGCGCCGCCGCCTCCGTCCGCCGGACACTAATGCTCTTCAATCGCCCCATGATGTCCAACCGTCTCTCGTGTTTCGCACTCGCCGCCGTCGCGCTGATGTCCGCCTTGTCGGGCTGCACGGTCGGCCCGGATTATCACGGTGCGCCGCCCGTTGCGCAGGACGCGCGCAGCAGCGCGACGTTCGTGCGAACGCCGGCTTCCGGCACGGCTGCGACGCCCGCACCGAGCCAATGGTGGCTCGCATTCAACGATCCACAACTGAACGACCTCATCGCGGCTGCCTTCGCTCACAGTCCCGATGTGCATATTGCCCAGGCACGGCTGCGTGAATCGCGTTCGCAATTGCAGGTGCAACGCGCGGACGCTTTGCCGAAAGTGTCCGGGGATGCTGCGGCGCTGCGCGTGCGCAGGCCTGACGAGAGTTTCCTCGATTCGTCAGGAGGAGGTCCGCTGCAGTTCTATACAGCTGGTTTCGACGCCTCGTGGGAGATCGATCTGTTCGGCGGCACGCGACGCGCCATCGAAGCGGCATCAGCGGACGCGCAAGCCGTCGACGCCGATCTCGCGGACACGCAGGTGTCGCTCGCGGCCGAGGTTGCACAGGCCTACATTGACCTGCGCGACCAGCAGACGCGGCTTGAACTGGCGCAGCGCCAGGCGGAGACCGAACAGAAAATGCTGACGCTCACGCAGCAGCGCCGCGAGCACGGCACGGCAGCGGACATCGATGTCGAACGTTTGACTACACAGATCGAAAACACGCGCTCGACGCTGATTCCGCTGGACGCGCAAGTGACCGATACGCTGGATCGCCTTGCTGTGCTGACAGGCCGCGAGCCGGGGGCGCTGGATGAACAGCTCGCCGCCACGCGACCGCTGCCCGCGATGCCCGAGACCGTGGCGATTGGCGATCCGTCAGCGATGCTGCAGCAGCGTCCGGACATTCGTGCAGCGGAGCGGCGACTCGCGTCGAGTAATGCGGAGATCGGCGAACACGTCGCCGATTTTTTCCCGAAGGTGACCCTGCTCGGTGATATCGGCTTCAGTGCTGGCGATCCGGGTCATCTCGTGCGCAAGAGCAACTTCAGCTGGATTGGCGCGCCGTATCTGCAATGGAATGCGTTGGATTTCGGTCGCACGCTGGGTAGTGTGCACGCGGCGCAGGCATCGCGTGACGAAGCTGAGGCGCGTTATACGAAGACCGTGCTTGGCGCGCTGCAGGACGCGAACTCGTCGCTTTCACGCTATGGGCATCAGCGCGAGCATGTCGTCACGCTGCAAAAAGTGGAGGTGTCCGCCACCCACTCGGCCACGCTGATGCGGCAACGCTATTCTTCAGGCGTCTCCACGCTGATCGATCTGCTCGATACGCAGCGCCAGGAGTTTACGGCGCAGCAGAATGTCGTCGCGGGGCAGGCTGAATTGCTTAAGGACTTTGTGTCGCTACAGAAGAGCCTTGGGATGGGTTGGCAGACGCAGCAGCAGAGTTAGCGCACGAAAGCAGTGGCCTCTGGTTTTCCATAGCCAGCGGTTGCACGACGGCCCGAGGCGGACACACGCCCGGGCCGTTTTGCTTTTGAAATAGACGTCCAGCGTTGCACGCCCACTGCGAAGGTCAATGAATGTGTGTAAGCTCGTTTTCGCATCCGTTGCCAAAGAACTTGCATCCATGCCATCTACCATCCGCAATTCGCTCGTCTGGATCTTTGACGCCTTCGAGCGTGAGCCAACCTATCTCAGCAAACGGATGTTCGGCAGCGATGCCGCCTATATCGACGGTTTGTTATGTCTGGTTGCCGCTGATCGCGACACGCCGTGGAACGGCTTGCTGGTGTGTACATCGCAGGAGCGACACGCTGCGCTGATCGACGAGATGCCTGCTTTGCGGCGACATCCGGTGTTAGGGAAATGGGTTTATGTGCCGCAAGACGACCCGGCATTTGAAGACACTGCGGAACGGCTGACGGCCCTTGTGCTGGCGCGTGATCCGCGCATTGGGGTTGAGCCGAAACCGCGCAAACGTCGCAGTCAATCCGTGCTGCCGAAGGGGTGAATTGTTACCGCTGATGGGTTGGCGGCGACCGATCGGGATAATCGGTCGCCTGCCGCAAATGTCTTCGTTTGAGTTCCGGGTTTATCAGCACAGCCCATGCGTTTCAGTTACCGATAGCGGCCAGCCAGCGCCGATACCTGTTCAATATTCTGCGGCGTAATGAACCCCGGTCCTGAGCTGATGTTGCGAGCCTCGTACACCGGCTTAAGTCCATAGGACTGCAGACGCTTCATGAACTTCGGATCCTTTTCGAGTTCCGTGCGAGCCGCCACGACGTCCGTGTTGTGATTCTTGTGCATGATCGCCAGCATGGCGATGGGAATGTAGCCTTGCAGGTAGGGTTGCTGGTCGGTACAGAACTTGATCGTGCCATCCTTGATCGCCTTGGCCACGTCAGGGTCGATGTCAAACGTCGCAAACCAGATCTTGCCGGCAAGACCCATCTTGGTCACCGCACGAATGGTAGGGTCTGCGGAGGTCGGTCCCAGCGTCAGCACAGCCTGAGTATCCGGGTGAGCGCGCAGATAGGCGCTTACTTTCGCTTCGATGCCAGTCGGGTCCGTGCCGACGTCGAGCGACGATGCTTTCGTATCGGCACCGATCGCCTCACCGAATCCACGGCAGCGCTCGAACGAAAGCGGGTTGGTCGCATAGTGGTTCACGCAGAGAAACGTCTTGATGCCGGCCGCCTTCGCACGCAGTCCCGCTTCCTTGCCCGCCAGGTACTCCGGCTGGCCCACATGCATGATGGCGCCGAGGTCAGCGCTCTGCTGCTCCGTACCGGTATTGGCGGTGATGTACGGGATGTTCTTCTCCTTCAGCTTGGAGACAGCACCTTTTAGCAGGTCGTAGTCGGCGATCGTCAACACCACACCGTCATAGTTACGTGCGGCCGCCTGGTTGACCAGTTGCACCATGTCCGCGATATCGCCGTTGGGCGGGTTGCGGTAGTCGGTCTGGACGTTGAAATCCTGATCGGCCTGCGTGATGCCGTTCTTCACCGTGTTCCACCACGCATCCGAATCCGGTGCGTGCGTGATGAAATCAAAATGAGCGACGGGTTCCGCGAAAGCGCCGGTGCACAGTCCCAGGCTCAACACGGTGGCGGTCAGGCAGAGCGCCTTTCCCAGGGTGGATTGCATAGCTGTCTCCTTGTTTATCATCCTGCTGGTAGCCGGCGTGAGGAAACCGGCCAGGGTCGCATTGCCTTTCAACTCTTGGTTGAGGCGCAGCGGTCAATCAGTTGCCAATCCGATGAACACCTTGTTGTCCTCGATCTTCACCGGGTGGGTAATCAGATTCACGCAGACAGGTGCGCCTTTCGCCGCGCCCGTCGGAATATGGAAACGGCCCATGTGCATCGGACATTCGATGATTTCGCCAAACACGAGTCCCTCGGTAAGGCGCGCAGTTTCATGGGTACAAAGACCGGCGGTTGCGTAAAAGCCGCTGGGGGTGTGATAGATCGCATACAGCTTGTCTTCGTGGCGAAAATCGAGGACGTCCTCTTCGTCGATGTCATCGCACGAGCAGACCTCATGCCATTGCAGGATGTTCATTGCGTCTCTCGGCAGTTAGCGTATCTGGGCCGCAAGCGGCGCGGCGGTGTCGGCTTCTGCCGTGACGGCCGGCGATTTGCCGGGGACGCACGGCGTGATCATGTATTCTCGATCGTGCCGCTGCATGCGAAAAACGTGGAGTATTTCGCCCCAGGTGCTCAGCAGACCTTCGTATGCGGGCGGCAGGTCCGCTTCGATCGCCGCGCGCAGTTTCGGCAGCGCGTGGAATGGTACGTTGGGGAACATGTGATGTTCGACGTGGTAGTTCATGTTCCAGTACAGGAACTGAAGCACGCGATTGAGTTTGATGGTCCGCGTCGAGAAGCGATGGTCGAGCTCGTTCTCACGCAAGCCAGTGTGCTGTGTGATTGCTAGCAGTTCATGCAGCCAGGCGCCGTAGGAGCGGGGCAACAGCAGAAAGATGACCGGCAACCAGCTATGAGCCACGACCGCCCAAGCGACGACGCCAACGTACAGCGCGAGGATCACCCGCGAGTTGCGGCACATGGCGCGATATTCGGTGGGCGGTACGACCGCTTTGGCACTCGTCGAGACAATGCCGAAGCTATGCAGGACGATGTTGCCCAAGTGATGAATACCGTGCGAAACACGCAAGAAATCGGTGGCGAGCTTCAGGTAGTTCGGTGGACGCTTGACCGCAATTTCGACGTCGACCGGAACTGTGGCGGTCAGATGCGTGTACGTGTGATGTTGCGCGTGTGACCAGCGGCTGTAAATCTGCTCACGCCATGTCATGAAACAGATCAACCAATGAACCGACTCGTTCAGCCATTCGGTCTTGAACGGCGTACGGTGGCGCAGCTCGTGTTCCATCGCCTCGGCGAACGCATACAGTGTTCCGTAGAGGAGAAACGCCGGGACACACCAGAGCGAGCCGAGCGACAGCCACGCGAGCGCGCCGCTTGCCACGACCAGTCCAATGAAGCCTCCGAAGCGGAGCAGCGCAGCGGAGTCGTTGCGTCGCGTGACCTCCTTGAGCACCTTCCTGTCGAGCCGGCATTTGTACCAGTCGTCCATGGTGATCGTTTTCCTGCTGTCTTGCTGTACGGACATGAAGCGCACCCTGTACGTGAGGTTGATTTGACGATGAGATGAGTCTGGTGAAGCATTGATCATCTTTGAGTTCATTTAAGGCTCGTTTTGAGCCATCGTCAAACGCTAAAACGCCTCATTATGAGCATTTAGGGTATTCCATGACGGCTCCTTCAACCAATGAAACTAGCTTCTGGTCCTTGCTGCGTCATATGCCGTTGCATCTTGTCTCAAAAGACTCAGTTTTTGAGGCAAAATGTCGAACGTGCGGTCTTGTCCGCATTTCGACCCTTGGGAATGCAAGATGAAAGGCAAGCCGACCCTCAAGCAATTGATGGAAATGACGCAGCTCAGCCGGGCGACAATCGATCGCGCGTTGAACAACCGGCCGGGGGTGCATCCACGGACGCGCAGCGCTGTCGACGCGGCATTGCGGCAACTGGATGCGGGGGCGCCGGCACGCCCGGCGCTTCCGGTTGCGCAGCGCAACTATGCGTTCAGGTTGCTGGCGCAGGCAGGGGACGCATTCACCGAAGAATTGACACGATCCGCGGTCGCCCTCGAGGCGGAATTCGCTGCGTCAGGCGTGCGGCTTGATGTCGTGAACTGTGTAGGTGCGTCGGATCAGGACGTGGCCGCGCAAGTGGGCGAGGCCGCCGACGAGATGGATGGCATCGCAATCATCTGCACGAACACGGCGGCGACCACCGCAGCGCTGCGCAAATGTATGGTGGCCGGCAAGTCAGTCGTGACGCTGATAACCGATGTCGATGCCGACGCCCGTCACACCTACGTGGGTGTCAATAACCGGGCTGCCGGACAGTCCGCGGCTTTTCTCATCGGGCGACATTTGCAGGCGCACGCTTCGCCCGACGTCGCGGTGGTCGTCGCAACGTTTTCCTATACCTGTCACGAAGATCGCGAGATCGGCTTTCGTTCTCTGATCCGGCAGCGCTTCCCGAACGTGAATCTCATCGAGGTGATCAAGGGTGCGGATTCGGGGGCTGCCACCTACGAGGCGACCCGGCGCTTTCTCGCCGAGCATGGCAAGCTCGATGGCATCTACAACGTAGCGGGTGGCAATGAAGGTCTGGCGGCAGCGCTGCGCGAATACAACCTGGCGGGCCAGACGGTCTATGTCACTCATGAAGTCAACCGCGTCACGGAACCGCTTTTGCGGGCTGACGCAATTGATTATTTGCTCACTCAGGATCTTCGGCTCATGCTGCGTACGGCGGTCGAGCACTTGCGAGGCGCATGTGAATCCCGAACCGTTCCGGCTCAGTCGATCATTCCGATCGAAACGTATTCGCGCTACTCGCTGTAAGTAATTCAACCCCCGCGCCAGAAAATCCCGTGGATAAGGAGCATCCATCATGAGTCGAGGATCACGATTGCCTGGCGCAGCGCGAGGAGGCCTGCTCATGGCGCTATGTCTCTGTTCGATGAGCACCGTCAATGCGGCAGGTCCATCTTCCGACGATGCGGCCTTCATGGCAGAGAATGACGCTGCCATGTCCAAGATGATGAAGAATATGGACGTTACACCCTCGGGCAACGTCGACGAGGATTTCGTGGCGATGATGCAGCCGCACCATCAGGCCGCCATCGAAATGGCGCAATCCGAACTGCGCTACGGACATAACGAAAAGCTTCGCCAGATTGCGCAACAGATCATCGCGCAGCAACAGCAGGAGATTGTCGCGATGCGCGAGGCGCTGAGCGCGTCCATGCCGGCTTCAACCCCTGCGGCGGATCAGCCAGAACCCGCGCGGCCCGAAGTGTCCCACAAGAATCCGAAGATGGACGGACCGCCGGGAAGCTGACCGGGACACCCTGCGGCAATGTTCGGCACGCCGTTAGTGGGTGTGCTTGCTCTGCCAGACCTTGCCAAAGTGAAGGGAAGTACCTACGCCAAGTACCAGCACGCCAGCGAGCAGCGCAAGCAGATCGGGCCCGAAGTCGATTGCGACCGGGTGACGCGACAACAGGTACAGACCCACTACGAGATTGAAAAACCCCCACAGCATGTTCACCAATGCCGGGGAGTCACCTACGCCGTGCGGTTTTGCAAACGGCGACGGAAATGGCATGCCCTGCAGACCGGCAACGAGGTGAGGGATGCAATTGCAAAGAAAAGCCCCGGCGAAAAATGCGGCGACGTAGTGCATGCAGTTGTACCTGGAAAAAGTGGTGTGAATCGGCGAAGCATCGACATAGATCGTGAAGATGTCATATGACTGAAAGAAGCCACGCGACGCGTGTGCCAGAGGACATGGAACAGTCTTCAGAAAATCGCCACAGCGCTGCCATTATGCGAGGATATCCTCGCATAAGATAGTAGAGACTACCCTCGCATTTGTCAAACACGCTCCCTGTGCTGGCTGGTGCAAGCTCGCGTCGACCCCATCGGTCTACCTCGTACAACCTTGGCCAGCGACGCGAGCGGCGCTAACATGCGAGGCACACCTCGCAAATCTCCGGTAGAAGGACGATCTGAAATGCCAGTCAAACGCGCTGCAGGCGCGCACGAACCGAAGCGGCAGCGCGGACACCTGCGCGTCGCCGCAATCATGGAAGCCGGCATCGCGGTGTTTACCGAAAAGGGCTATGACGCGGCCACCATGACCGAGATCGCGGCACGCTCAGAGACGGCGATTGGCTCGCTGTACCGCTTTTTCCCATCGAAGGAAGCGCTCGCGGATGCGTTGCTGCTCCGCTATGCGGAACACGTCACCGGTCAACTCGACGCACTCGCGCAGCGGGCGTCGTCGATGGCGCAAGACAAACTTGCCGACGAACTGGTTGATTTCATGCTGTCGCTAGAATCACAGCGCGGTTTTACCGTTGCGCTGCTCGATGCGCGTGGCGGCAGCGAGGTGAGACGAACAAGGTTTCGACAGGCCGCGCGTGAGGGCTTGGGGCGCGTTCTGCGGGCCGCGATGCCGGCCTTACCCAAAGCGAAGTCGGAGACCGTGGCAGCCGTGCTACTGCACGTACTCAAAGGCTTAAACGCCATCGACGTAGACAAAGCCGCGGCACGCCGCTTGCTTCAGGCGGAAATCCGGCTTCTGGTACGCGTTTATCTGGGGTCAGCGCAACAATCTGCGCAAGCGTCACGTTAGGAAAGCAGTTGAAGCGACATCGCTAAAGCAGCTATTGACGCAGTCCGCAACGCACCCGTGCGCGGTCCTGCGCGCGCTGCAGGCGGAAGCTCCTCGCATTGGGTCGCGTTGGCACGCGGTTACGCGCAGAGCGCTTTCCGGTTGAACTGCTACAATCCACGCATTTTCCTCGTCGTAGATTGCATCATGGGCTTTGAACAACTCGCTGCACTGAAAGAGCAACTGGCGAAACAGGCGGCTGAGAAACGCGCGGCCAAGCAGGCAAAGCAGCCGCAGCACGCCAGGCAGCCGAAGCCGGCCACGGAATCCAGGCAAACGGCGCAAGCCAGGCCGGACGGGCAAGCAAAGCAGGCCAGGCCAGACGCGCATGCCAAGCAAGCCAGGCCGGACGCGCAAGCTAAGCAAGCCAGACACGCCAGGGCAGGACGGCCCGCGCCCGGTGCAAACCAGGGTGCACCGGCGCAAAAATCGAAGCCGGTCGATCCCGTGGTGCTGTCCATCGGTAAACTGCAGAAGCGGTTCCCGAAAGCGTTCCCCAAGAATCCGGCTCCGAAGGTGCCGCTCAAGGTGGGTATTTTCAAAGACCTGCTGCTGCACGCGGAAGAACTCGGCTTGAACGAAGCAGCCCTGCGCGATGCGATCAAGGTGTGGTGCTGGGGCAGCCGCTACTGGGCTTGCGTGGTGGACAACGCGATGCGCGTCGATCTGAACGGTGAGGATGCGGGGCAGGTGCTGCCGGCGGAAGCGGCACGCGCGCGCGGCTTGCAGGCCAAGCGGCAAAAGACGAAAAATGCGGCGCAGGCCGGGGCGGCTCCGCAAGAAGGCAACGCTGCTCCGCAAGAAGGCAACGCAGTTCAGCAAGAAGGCAACGCGGCCCAGTCAGACACGCCCGTCGCACAGGACGGCAATGAGAACGGTGGTGCCGGGCAAAGCAACTCCGCGCCGCAAACTACCAATGAAGACAGCAGCGTCCAGCAAGACAACGCTGTCACGCAAGACAGCAGTACCGAGCAAGGCAACTCGGTTCAGTGAAACGGTGCTGCCGTGTAGCACGGCAGCATCGAATATCACCGCCGTTGCGCGACGCAACGGCGTTCAACCATCCCGTGTAATTTTTCTTTGCCGCTATCGCCCGGTTTTTGGAGGCTACAGCGGCATTGTTGCGTTCGGCTTTCGGATTACCGCCGCACAGGCCGCCAGGCGCCGCCGCTGAAGGCTGGCGTGCCGCGACGGCCCCACCACAGCCACATCACGAGCACCATAACCGCAATGAGCGGGAATACCAGCAGGCTCCCCTCCGGACCCGTCGTGCCGCCACTAATCAACGCGTTACCCAGCGGATGTGCGGTAAACAAACGGCCATTGACCACCATGCCGCTGTCGAACGTGCCGTAGAAGTACGATTGGCCCCAGTCCCATGCAGCGTGGAAGCCGATCGCCCAAAACAGCGAGCCGGTGTACCAAAGGCTCAGGCAGAACACCAAACCGACGGCCGCAGCAGAAAAGAGGCCGACGGGGGTCTCGCCGACGTTGGTGCCGTGCAGGGCGCCGAACGCCAGGGAGAGCAGCAAGGCGCCCCACCAGAAGCCGATACCGCGGCTAAACGTGAATTGCAGATATCCGCGTAGCGCCGACTCTTCGCATAGACCTACCATCAGAAATGCGGCTGCCCAGCCGAGTGCGTGGACCCAGGCTTGGGGGTCCGCCGGGGATGGCGCATCGAGCGTCATGGCATGCATGCTCACAAGCGAAAACACCACTGCGCTGATCGCGCCGAAGCCGCAGACGAGGCCTCCTGTAAACCGGGCGAGGCGCGCGGTTCCTTGCAAGCCGAACGAAAGCAACGAGCGCCGCTCGATCCTGGCCAGCACGGCCAGCGCGGCCAGCAGCCCGAGGAACTCGGCAAGCTCGACGTAGGAGATTAAGTTCAGCGTCAACAACGAGGTTTTATGCGGCGTAGGCCCTAGCAAATGGTGTAACAGCTTGCTAATGGCTAACACGACTGAAACCAAAATCGCGGCAAAAAGGACAATACCCCAGCCGGCTCGAATCCCGTTGCTGCCGGTGAAGACCCAGCGAAGCCCGCGTTTGTGCCGAATCGAGGGAGTCTGATTTTTCTTCTGTTCTGCTGACTGCGTGACTGAGTCGTCCAAGAAAGCCTCCGTTCCAATGGCGACAAGGAGTGGTACGTGCCGGGTTGCGCCTTTCATGCATGGCGGATAACGTGGCGTGGCCGTGCAGCGCAAGTCAGGCGCGTAACTTTAGCTTTGTTTCGTACGGCATGCCAACGTCTGTCAATATAAGGATTTGCCCGCCCCTGAAGTTGGGTGGCGGTACACGCGGAGTAGCGTGGTGGCTTTAACCTATGAGACGCGCTTCGAATCCCAAACGGGAGCAATCCTATGTCGCACTTAGAGCGCCTTGCGGAAAACATCTGGACTGTCGCAACGCCTCACTCGTTTTTGGCAATGCATCTCGGCACGCGCATGACGGTAGTTCGTCTCGCAAACGGCGGCTTGTGGTTGCATTCGCCCGTTGCGATGTCAGCGGCTGTGCGCGCCGAGTTGGACGCACTCGGTCCCATTTCGCACATCGTGTGTCCTAACCTTTATCACCACGTCTACGCGGGCGATGCTCAGGCGGCCTATCCACAAGCCATGCTGCACGGACCGCAGGCGTTGCGGCTCAAGCGCAAGGACTTGCGTCTGGACGCGGATCTCTCCGAAACACCGCACGCAGACTGGTCGGGCGAACTGGTGCCGCTTTCTATCCACGGCTGCATGCTCGCGGAAACGGTGTTTTTTCACGTGCCGAGTCGTTCTTTGATCACGTCGGATCTCGTTGAGAACTTCACGTCCTCGCCGCACTGGCCGACGCGGATGTACCTCAAGGCGTGCGGCCTGGAAGGCAAGATCACTTGGGGCCGTCCGTATCGCCTGCTATACCGTGACAGAAAAGCAGCGCGTGCCTCCATGGACCGTCTGTTGCAATGGCCCTTCGAGCGCGTGGTGGTCGCGCACGGCGATCTGATTCTGAACGATGCGCATGATTCGATCGAACGCGGTATGGCATGGCTGAAAGCATAGCGTTGGGTCCATGTCGATAAAACTTGCCATCTTCGATTTCGACGGCACCTTGGCCGATACCTTCCCGTTGTTCATCGAATCGATCAACGATCTCGCCGCGCACCATGACTTCAGACAGGTTGCGCCGCACGAGGTTGATCGTTTGCGCGGGATGGCCGCGCGCGACATTCTGCGTGACCTGCAATTGCCCATGCACCGCGTCCCTAAGGTGGTCCTCGATTTCAGGTCCATCATGCAACGGCGCTTAAGTGAAATCAGACCGTTCTCCGGCGTCGAGCATGGCTTGAAACAACTCGCGGAGCGCGGCATCGTGCTCGCGTTGGCCACGTCCAACTCGCGTGCCAATGTGGAGGCGGTGCTGGGGACGGAGTTGGTTGCCCGCTTTGCGGCGATTGAATGCAGTTCAGCCTTGTTCGGCAAAGCGCACCGGCTGCGCAAGATTCTGAAGGTGACGCGGGTTGAGAGGACGCAAGCGATCTATATCGGCGACGAGATTCGCGACGCGCATGCGGCCCGCAAGATCGGCATTGGCTTTGGTGCGGTGGCATGGGGCTATACGGAATTCGATGCGCTGCTGCGCTTGCGTCCCGAAGCCTCATTTACCGCGCCTGCCGATCTGATCGCGATAGCTCCAGACGAAAGCGGGGGACACTGAAGATCGCGTCTCCCGCATCGACAAGGTATGACTTGCAATGACGCGCTGGCGTATTACTCGCCGAGTTGTCGCAGCGGTTGACCCGCCATCAGATTGCGTTCGATCTGCTCAAGCGAAACGCCCTTGGTTTCAGGCACCAGCCAGAGTGTGAGCAACACGAACGCAGCATTCATGACCGCGTAGAGCCAGAACGTTTGTGCATGGCCAAGCGTGTTGAGCAAGGTCAGGAAGGTCGCGCCCGCAATCGTATTGGCTACCCAGTTGACGAAGGTCGATGCGGCGATACCGAAGTCACGTCCCTTGATTGGCTGGATTTCCGCGCAAAGAATCCAGATCATCGGACCGGCGGACATCGCAAAACCCGCGATGAAGATGAGCAGCATTGCGACGGCAATCATCTGGCTGGTGCCGCCCGAGATGCCCACGTGCAGCATGGCGCCGAGGGTGGCGAGCGCGAGCGCCATCACTGTAAAACCGGTGTAAAGGATCGGCTTGCGGCCCCAGCGGTCCACGAGTCCTATGGCAATAAAGGTGGCCGCTACGTTCACCGCGCCGACGATCACTGTTCCCCACAATTGATCGTGCGCGCTGCCGTAACCCGCAAGTCCAAAGATACGCGGCGCGTAATACATCACCACATTGATGCCCGTGAGTTGCTGCATAACCTGCAGCAGGACGCCAAGCCATACCGAACGTCGAAAGTTCGGATTACTGCGGAACAGGCCCCAGCCTTGAAACTCGACCTTCAGTTGATCTGCGATCTCATGCATTTCAGTTTCGACCGTCTTGCGGTCGCTGCGCAGACGGTCGAGCACTTTCTCCGCTTCATCAGTGTGGCCCTTGCTCATCAGCCAACGTGGGCTGCGCGGCAGGAACAGCAAGCCGATCAGTAGCGCGATGGCCGGGAAGGCGATCACGCCGAGCATCCAGCGCCAGTCGCCGGAGCCGCTAAAGGCCGTGTTGGAGAGGAAAGCCGCGAGGATGCCGACCGTCACCATTAACTGATGGAGCGAGATCAGCGCACCGCGCATGGTGGGCGGTGCGATTTCGGATAGATAGAGGGGCGCGGTAAACGATGCGATGCCGACTGCGATGCCGAGCAACACGCGCGCGCCGATCAACACCTCAGGGCTCCATGCAAAGGCACACAGGGCGGAAGCGCAGGCAAACAGCGCGGCGCCGATCATCAACGAAGGTTTGCGTCCGAGCGCTTTGGCCAGCCAGCCCGACCCGAGCGCGCCGAGCGCCGCGCCGACCATCATCGAACTGACGATCCATTCCTGCATCTGATCGCCGACGTGAAACTGACGCGCGATGAAGGGCAATGCGCCCGATATCACACCAATGTCGAGACCGAACAGCAGCCCAGCCAGTGCGGCGATTACGCTGGTCAGGACAACGTGAAAGCGGGTGTGCGGGTGTGCAGCATGTTTCGCTGCCAGCCCATGAGGTGTGGCGGACATAGCGCTTCCTTTTAAAAAGCCAGCGGTGCGCCAATATCGGGGTGATGTCGCTACTTTGTTATGTCATGGCGGACCGCGGCGCGGCTTGTATTGGTCTGGAGATAGCATGCGGCGTGCCCGAGCTAAAGCAGATCAGGAAAGGGGGCGACGTGATGGGTCGTGCCGCATCGATGGCCTCAGACGAGTAGCGAAATGAGTCCGCCAATTGTGATACCGGCTGCCAGCCAGCGGCCAGCGGTGTAGAACGAGTTGGTTTCCTGCTGTGTCTGATCGGGGCGCTCAAGCCCGAGCGAGCCGTAGGCAAACGATTTCAACGGCGAGACGCTGGTGGTCCCGCCTGAGACGCTGCCATCGTTGGCGGCATCATCTGCGCTGTCGGATTGATTTGTGCTGTTCGTATCGTCTGCGGTGGCGGTGGCGGTGGCGGTGGCGGTGTCAGGGTCTGTGTCCGTGTCGGTGTCGGTGTCGGTCGTGGTGTCGCCCGATGTCGTACCGGTTTGCGTCGTAGTCGAACTCGCCGCTGTGCTGCCTTGATCCCCGGCAAGCGCAGCCGTGCCTTCGGCTGAAATGTTGACGGCCGCGTCCTGACTTGGGCTTGCTCGCGAGGTGCTGGACTCGGCCGTGCCGCTGTTTGACGTCGTTACATTCGAAGCGACGCCCGTCCCCGCCTGGGCCGGTTGCGTCAGCGTGGGCGACGACGCGGCATTGCTGATTTGCATGGCAATCTTTCCTCATCCTTGTATCAGGACTACGCGACTTTGACGAAACGTCCCGGCGCTCGCCTAACCGAAGATGCAGCGCAGGGCCGCCTTCCTCGATTTGTCGTCCATTGGGAAAGCAATCTTTAGGGCTGGTAAGGCCGCGTAAGACACGTCGCCATCATTACGCTCATCGCCGTGTTTAGCGGCGGGGCACATGCGAGTTGGAGCGATCTGGCGATCTCGGCCGCCGCCAGCTTTCCGGCGTTCTTTAGGCGCCGGCGCGCTCGCTCCTGGATCGTCACGCTCAGATCGCCACATCCACCATCACGCCCACCGGCTGCCAGTTCAGGCTGCTGGCGTTGTTCGACAAACCCTCCAGTACGTCCGACAGCGTGACCGTTGCGCTGGGATCCTGATCGAGTGCGGCCACGTGGGCCTGCAGCGCATCGTTGAGGCTCGAGACGGCGCTGCCCAACGGATCTGCGTCATCCGATTCATCTTCATCCGAAGGTTCGGATACGTCGTCGAACTCGACGTCCCATTCGCCCGCGTCGCTGTCCGCATCATCGGCGCCCTGAGCTGCGTTCGATAGGTCCGCGATGCGTGAGCTGAGGTCGCGGTAGGCACCGACGCTGCTGCTCGACGAGGTTGCATCGCCAAGACTGGCTATTGCACTTGCTGATCCGCCCGAGGACGAGGCACCGCCGTTGCTCGAAGCAATCGACTGTTGCAACGCCAGCGCCTGGTAAAGCGCGGCGAGGAACTGAGCGCCTGTGGTGGTCGCGGCGCTGTCCGTGGACTTGTCCGCGCTAGAGCTGGTGTCGAGCGAGCCGGCGGGCATCGTGTAGCCAAGTTGTGAGAGCGTCTGCGACAGCGCGGCCAGCAGCGGGTCTGTACCAGCGCTCGATGTGCCGGACGAAGCGCTTGAGGCGACTGGCTTCTTCGATGACGAGTCGGCTGGCGTCGATGACGGCAGCGTAGGTATGGGCAACGACGACAACGCCATCCCAAACGATTCAGTCGACATGGTCCTTCTCCTCCAGATAAACAGGTTGGATAACAGTGGTGCGCACGCGATCGAAAGACGAACGCACTTCGGTGGCGCGAGCCTGATCGAACAGGTTATCGGTGATAACGGTGTCGGGTTTGATGGTTTGTAAGGCGGAGAAAGTGATTCGCCTTGTTGCTGTAAGACGATGTGCGTCTTGTGCGCGTGCTGACCGTTAAGTCGCTCGCGTAACTGTTTAAGGCTTACTCGCAGTTAGTGACGATCCGTAGTGCGAAATTATTTGTAGGGATTGCTATCGGTACTAAACCAACGAAGCCGAAAAGACATGAACAAGACGTATTGCGCGTGTCTCGCAGCACCTCTTGTCTATGTCTGCGATACTGCTGACATTGACGGCGGTGGTGTCTCCGTAAGCTTTTGTAACGGGCGGCCGTCCTTTGCAAACAATGCTCCTTGACAGTCCCTAGCCATGAAAACATCGCGTCGCAGCTTTATTCTTTTCAGCATTAGCGCGGCTTCGTCGCTGGCTTTGACGCGCGGTGCATCCGCCGATGCAGCACAGGTCAGCGAGACCGATCCGAAGGCGCAAGCGCTCGGCTATAAGCAGGTCGCTTCAACCGTCGACAAGACAAAATTTTCCAACTATGTCGCTGGGCAGAATTGCAGCAACTGTTCGCTGTTCCAGGGTAAGTCAACGGACGCGTGGGGCGGTTGCATGCTGTTCGGCGACAAGCAGGTGGCGGCCACTGGCTGGTGCAGTTCTTACAGCAATATGTGAAGGGTCGAAGCCGAGCCTTCGCGCGAATCGGGCTTCTTTGGCACCCTCGGCTGACACCCCAAAGGCATTCAATCGTTAAAGACTTCGAGCTTAAGTTGATGCGAGTGCCCAATCCACACAGCGGCGTCGCGGTGATCCCTGAGTTGATCGTCCGTATTGGGGTGCATGAAAACGTCCAGCGCGCCGTGATTGAGCGTGAGCCAGGCAACGATTTCAGCGAAGTGGGGCTGCTCGAACGCCAATTGATAGGACCACATGGGGTGCGGTCCAACAGGGCGTTCGTGGAAGCGACCCATCTCCATCTTGCCCGCAAAGCGCGCCTCGATCTGCTCGCGCAGAACCCAGGCGGCGTCGCGATGCCCGGCATCGAAGTACACGTGAGCGTGCCAACTCTGGATTGTCGATACGTCTGAATAGGTCATGGTCAGTATGCGTGCGAAAAGGCCATCAGCATAAGCCAGTTTGCGCGCATTCGCCTGAAACTGACCAGGTTACGCGCCCGCGCTACTTGCCGAGTTCGTAACCCACCACACCACCTACCACCGCGCCGCCCACGGTGCCGGCCGTGCTGTGATTCGTCGCCTCATTGCCGACGACGCCGCCTGCTGCCGCGCCGCCGACCGTGCAACCCGTCGCCAGCGATGCCAGAACGCTTAGCGTGACGACGCCCATCCACCTGAATCGGCTGTTCATTTTTTGCCTCCACTATCCTGCGAGATACCCTCCACGAAGCAATTCACGTGCCGTCAACCGATGCGGCGGCGCAGCAGCGTATCGGCCTGTTTTGTTCTGTAGTAGCTGAACTCGCGTAGCGCTTGCGAACTTCATCCTGCCGGTTTGCGTTGAGCACGACGTGCTTGCTAGACTGCCTTTCTCAAAGCTTGCCTAGTCCTGCGGACCGGACGCCTGTCCCGTCTCTTCGCATGGTTCCACCGCGCCTGCCGTTACCGCTAGTGGCCTGGCGATCTACTGGAGTTCTCTATGGCTTATCTGTTGCTCGTGATCGAACCCATGAATCAACGTGGCGAACGCACCGACGATGAAGGACGGGCGCGCTTCGAAGAAATGGCCAACTATGCCGAGGGCCTGAAGGAGCGCGGGATACTGCTTGCCTGCGAATCGCTGAAGTCACCGAACGACGGTGTGCGGGTGGAAGTGCGTCATGGCGAGCGCCGTCTGCTCGACGGACCGTTTGCGGAAGCGAAGGAAATGGTGGGTGGCTTTCTGCTGGTGAACTGCGATACCCGCGAGGAAGCGATCGCTATTGCTACCGCATGTCCGGCCGCCCGGTGGTGCTCGATTGAAGTGCGCGAAATCGGGCCGTGCTATCAGTGATGAAGCAATGACCCGACGATTCGGGGCCATGGATCTGTCGCCGATGCGTTCCAGGGTTTTCCCTCGTCAGAGGTTTGTGGTGTCGATTTGTGAATGTGTCGCTCGTCGTGTACATGAAAGCCAGGACGAAACGGCCCCATCAACTCAACGAAGAAAAAAGGAGCAACAGCGATGCGATTCATGATCATAGTCAAGGCGACGGCGCTGAGCGAGTCCGGCGCCATGCCGGAAGAGTCCCTAATGGCAGCGATGGGAACCTATCACGAGGAATTGGCGAAGGCCGGCGTGTTGCTCGATGCAACCGGCTTGCAGCCGAGTTCGAAGGGTTGGCGCATTCGCTATTCGGAGGGGCAGCGCACGGTGATCGACGGACCGTTCGCTGAAACGAAGGAGCTGATTGCCGGTTACACGCTGATTCAGGTTCGCTCGCGCGAAGAAGCGATGGAATGGGCACGACGCTTTCCTGCGCCGTTCGGCGAGCAGGCCGATGGTGAAATCGAAGTGCGCCAGCTGTTCGAGCTGGACGACTTCGAGCCAGGCCCAGAGGTAGAGCGGTTTCGCGAACTGGACGCAGCGAAACGTTAAAGCGCTCAAGGAGACCACGGTATGCACGAGCAAATCGACGCGAAGCTCATCGTCCGTGATTCGAGACCGACACGCTCAACGGCGTCCTCGCGCGAACCGGAACTGGGGCGCTCTTGACGTCAGCCGCTACCCACCGCGCGATTGAAGCCGTCTGGCGCATCGAGTCCGCGAAGGTCATTGCGTGCGTTACGCGCATGGTGCGCGACGTGGGTGTCGCACAGGAGCTTGCGCAAGACGCGCTGGTAGCGGCGCTAGAGCATTGGCCCGACGCTGGCGTGCCCGACAACCCGGGAGCCTGGTTGATGGCAGCGGCCAAAAACCGCGCGCTCGACCGCTTGCGCCAGGAAGTGCTGCATGCGCGCAAGCGCGAGGAGCTCGGCCGCGATCTGGATGCGCAGGAGGCTCACCTTGTGCCGGATTTCGTCGATGCACTGGATGCCGCTCGCGAAGACGATATCGGCGACGACCTGCTGCGGCTCGTCTTTACCGCGTGTCATCCGGTGTTATCCACCGACGCCCGCGTTGCTCTCACGCTCCGTCTGCTGGGTGGTTTGACGACCGACGAAATTGCGCGTGCGTTTCTGGTGGCCGAGTCGACCATCGCGCAACGCATCGTGCGGGCCAAACGTACGCTAAGTGCCGCCAAGGTCCCGTTCGAGGTGCCGCGTGCGGAAGCACGCGCGCCACGGCTTGCCTCGGTGCTGCAAGTGATTTATCTGATCTTCAACGAAGGCTATTCCGCCACCGCCGGGGATGACTGGATGCGTCCCGCACTCTGCGAAGAAGCGCTCCGGCTGGGCCGCGTGGTCGCGGGACTCGTGCCTGAAGAAAGCGAGGTGCATGGACTCGTCGCACTGATGGAAATCCAGGCATCGCGCCTGCACGCGCGCACTGACGCACAAGGGCGCCCGGTGCTACTTCTCGATCAGGACCGCAGCCGTTGGGATACGCTGTTGATCCGGCGCGGCTTCGCGGCGCTCGAACGTGCGCAAACGCTTGGCGGGGCAAGTGGGCCGTATGCGCTGCAAGCGGCGCTGGCGGCGTGTCATGCACGGGCTCACACTGCTGAGCAGACCGACTGGGTGCAGATCGTCGCACTCTACGACACCCTGGCTCAGGTGAGCCCGTCGCCGGTTGTGGAGTTGAACCGCGCGGTGGCGGTTGGCATGGCGTCCGGTCCGGCCGCGGCGTTACAGATCATCGACACGCTCGTCACCGATACGACGCTGGCGCATTACCACTGGTTGCCGAGTGTGCGCGGCGACCTATTAGCGAAGCTCGGACGCATGGACGAAGCGCGGGCCGAGTTCGAACGCGCCGCGGGCATGACCCGTAACGCGCGCGAACGTGAGTTACTGTTGGAGCGGGCGCGCGCGAGCGTCGCTTGAAGGGCCGTTAGATACCCGGCGACACTGCCGCTGACACTGAGATGGGCCGACGTCACAAAGACAGAAACGCCATCCCCCCAAACACAATGCCCGCCGCCGCCACGCCCAGCGACAGATTGCGCAGCCATTTCTTGCGCGTCAGCAACGTGATCGCAGTCAGTGCGATGGAGATCTGGATCAGCGTCGTGGCCTGGGCCCAGCGGTGATGGCCGTGTAGCAGTTTTTCGCTTTGCGCGTCGTTATCGGCGACCTGTTTTTCGATCGCTTCCGCATTGGCGCGAATCGGCTCTTTCTGCTGCTTGTATTTTTCGACGTCGGCGGCGAATTTGGCGTGCGCGTCGCTACCTGGGGTCGACAACGCCGCGCCAAGCTCAGCGAGATTTTCCTTTTCGCCCTTGGCCTGGTAGTACGACCATTGATTGGCGGCCTCGGTCTTCTTGATGGCGGCTTCGTTTTTGTAATAGAGCGCCAGATTTTCGCTGGTGCCGCTCTGGTACGCGTAGATCGCGCCGATGGTCGCAAGGATCGCGGTCATTACCGCCATGCGGCTGGCGAACGGATCCTCATCGTGATGGGCGCCATGCGCAACGCCCACGTGTTCAACCGCGTGATCGTGCAGACCATGCACTTCAAATTCATCTGACATGCAACACTCCGGAGCAAACTGGGTATTTGTTCTGAGCAGATCACAAGGCGGAAGGCGAGTTGCAATGCAGGCGTTGCCAGCCAGTCGCACGTCCGGGGTTCAATCCGCAGCCCCGAAGCGTATCAGACCGTCGGTACTCAGGTAACGAGTTGCCGGGAAAGTCCGGCCATGCAGCGGTCAGTTGACGCTAAACCCGAACAGCGAGCGCACGAGCGGAATCAGATGCTCACCGCCCAGCATGCCAAGCAGCCCGACCAGCGCAATGGTGGGCGGCGCCGGAGACTTCACGTTGACCACGTTGTAGAACAAGCCGACCACGAGGCCCACCAGCAAGGAGACTATGTACGCTTTCATGATTGTTGTACCCATCGAGCGCGGCGGGTCGCGTCCATTGCATGACCTGCCGCGCGAATCGGATGTCACATCGTAATGACGACGCGTCCACGTGTGCCTGAGGCGACGGCCTGATACGCGTCGCGCGCCTGCTCCAGTGCGAAGGTTTGCGCAATCACGGGTGGCTGAAGAGCGCCGCTTTCGAAGCCTTCGACGAGCGCCCGCATCAGCGGCGCCGAATCGGCCACGCCGAGCTTCACGCTATCCACGCCGAGCAACTGGGTCTCGTTGTGATAGAAGTCGATCAGATCGAATTCGACGCGGCGCTTGCCGGTCGCGCTGATCTCGATCACCCTGCCGCGACGTTTGACGAGACTGAGCGTGGCTTCGAAGGCGATGCCACCAACCGAGTCGTACACCACGTCGACCCCTTCACCGCTCAGCGACTTGACGCGCTCGGTGACGTGCTCGTCGAGCATCACGAACTCGTCCGCCAACCGCCCCGCGGGCGAATCCGGTTGCAACGGCTGGCGGTCGACCCCGATAACGCGGCAACCGCGAGCCTTGGCGATCTGCACGACCGCGCCGCCTACGCCGCCGCCTGCACCGATAACTGCGATGGTTTCGCCCGCTTTCAATTGCGCGTATTCCACGGTGCCCAGCCAGGCCACCACGAAATTGACGCCGATGGCCGAGGCCTGCTCGTGGCTCAGGGTGGAGGGTTTGCGGGAGAGCGCTCCGACGGGAATCTTGAGGAATTGCGCATGCGTGCCGTCGCGGGTGAAGCCGATATCGCCGCCTGTCCCCCAAACCTCGGCGCCGAGCCATTCAGCCGGACCTTCCACGATCACGCCGCTGAAGTCCCGGCCCGGCGTGCGCGGCAGTACCGTGTGTTCGAACTGCCCGGAGACGTTCTTGACGTCGCTGGGGTTCACCGAGGCGCTTTTGACCTGCACGATCGCGCTTTGCGCATCGGCGGAGGGGGTGGGCACGTCGACGTATTCGAGTACGTCGGGGCTGCCAAAGGTCTTGAACTGGATGGCTTTCATCGACAACGCTCCTGATCGGTAATGAACCGGCTGCGTGGTGCAGCGATGAAGTCATTCTAAATGGCCGGAAGGGCGTTGTTGAGACAGGGAGTTTCGAATTTCGGACAACGAGTGACGTGTGACCATGCGGGCACCCCCCAGATTCTGCAAGCGCGTGAAGTTAATTTCCGCGTTACGAGTGCTGGACCCGCGCGCTGTCTGGTTGGCGCCCGTCAAGCGTCTCCTGCGGATCAAACCCGGTGGGCGAAGCGCCCAATTCACGGCGGAACATATCGCTGAAGCTGCTCGGCAAATAGCCGAGCGAACGCGCGATGCTGCTGACCGAGCGACCCTCGGCCAGACCGGACACGGCGACTGCCAGTTGCACCTGACGCCGCCATTCAGAAAAGCCGATTCCCAACTCGCGCGTGAACAGGCGCGCGAGGGTACGCACGCTCGCGCCGACCGACGCCGCATGCTGCTCGAAACTGATCTCAATCGACGGGTTGTCGATGACCGCTCTGCACAACGCGTCGAGTCTGCGATCCGACGCTTCCGACGTATCCGGCAGCGGAATACGCAAAGACGAGCGGGGCGCACACGCCAGTTCCAGCATCGCCAGCTTGTAGGCGGTCTCCAGATAAGCGGCGTCGCGGGTATCGCTGCGTTCGTGCTCGGCGATCGTGGTGATGAGCTCGCGCAGCAGGCCGTTGACTTCGAACACGTCGCTTTGCTGGCTGAGATGCAGCACGTTGCGCTGATGCAGGTAGAGATTACGCATCTCGACCTGGCTCATCATATGAATGGAGTGAACCGCGCCCGCCGGCAGCCATACGGCGCGCTGCGGCGGCACCACCAGCGCCTCGCGGCCGACCTCGACCCACATCACCCCGGCGACGGCATATAGCACCTGAGCCCATGTGTGCGAGTGCGGTTCGATGTGCATTCCGCGCGGATAGTGCCGCGCCAGCGAACGGGCGTCGTCGTGTTCTGGCAATTCGGGCGGGACGGCTTTCGGCACGGCGTGTCTGGATGTTCAGTACGGTTCGAAGGCGCCGCGCGCGGGGCGACCGTTAGCGGCGGGTAGCGTCAGATAGGACACAGGATAGCGCGAGCCAGGCCGTGTCGTGTGAACCGCACTTCACCGCACTTCACCGCCCGCGCCACGGCCTCATGCGCCCAGGCAAAAAGCTTCAAATAATCCGCGACGGATTTTCCCGGCTGCCGCGTTTAAGAACAAACGGAGCTAATCCGGTTTCCTTGAACCCTTGGGAGAGTTACATGAAAAACACCACCCTTGCACGCCTGCTAGCCGCAGCTACGCTATCGCTCGCCGCGACCGCCAGCTTCGCTCAAGAAGTCATTATCGCGCCGGCAGCACCGCCGCCGCCGCGCGTCGAAGTCATGCCGGCCCCTCGTGATGGCTATGTGTGGGACCACGGCCACTGGCGCTGGAACCATGGTCAGTATGTATGGGCGCCAGGTCACTGGCAGCCCGTGCGCGTGGGCTATCACTGGGTGCCGGGACATTGGGCCGAGCGCGGACCGCACTGGCGCTGGATTGAAGGCCACTGGGCCTAACCCTTCAGCCGTCGTCTGAAGGCTGAAGGCTGAAGGCTGAAGGCTCTGGTACGGGCCTCGTGCGCACTTCGCGCTGCTAGCGCAGGCGTGCGGCCGTCCGTCATATCCAACACAAGGCGGATTGCGATGAAAACCCTTTTGATTCTCGTGCTGGCGGCGACGACGCTGACCGGTTGCATTGTTGAGCCTGCGCGGCCGGCGTATTACCATCCGGCGGTCGTCGTATATTGATCTGATCTACGGCCGCCCATAGCCACAATATCAAACAAGCGTGAGACGCACCTCAGGGAGCAACGGCAAGTGAGAAACGCGGGTGTCGCGAGACGACTGATCCGGGCGCAGGGGCGCCCGCCGCGCGTGCTGCGAGGGTTTTGGGGCTGCGCCCTTTGAACGAGCGCGACCCCGACGCCGAACTTGTCGCACGGGTAGGCGAGCAGGACCCGGCGGCGGTGCGCACGCTTGTGTCGCGCAAGCTGCCGCGTCTGCTCGCGCTCGCTACGCGCATGTTGGGAGACCGTATGGAAGCGGAAGACGTCGCACAGGAGACCTTCGTGCGTATCTGGAAACAGGCGCCGCACTGGAAAGAGGGCGAGGCCCGCTTCGACTCGTGGATCCATCGCGTGGCGTTGAATCTCTGTTACGACCGCCTGCGTGGACGGCGCGAAGATCCAGTGGCGGAGTTACCCGACGAGGCCGATCCGCAACCCTTACCCGATCTGCAGATCGACGCGCGCGTGCGCGACGAACGCGTGCGCGCGGCGCTCGCCGCGTTGCCGGCGAGGCAGCGTGAGGCGCTGGTACTCAATTACTATCAGGAGCTATCGAATATCGAGGCGGCAGCCTTGATGGGCATCACTGTGGATGCCCTCGAAAGCCTGCTCGCGCGCGCTCGCCGGAACTTGCGCGCACAACTGGCCGGCAGCGGTTTTAGCAAGGACACACCATGACACCCGAGAGATTCCAGACCATCGTCGCTGCCTATGGCGCCGATCCGCGCCGCTGGCCGAACGAAGAACGCGCGGCCGCGCAAGCGTGGGCCGAGCTACACCCGGGTGAGGCGGATGC
>NZ_JBAURZ010000144.1:0-52812 GCF_049581445.1 Paraburkholderia sp.
AAGACACTATCGGCCTGCCTCTGCTAACGGAATCGCATGCGGCCGTGCTGCGCTGCTATCTAGCTGTCAGTGACCTCGCGGCCTATGCATTGCATCAGGACTGGTTGAGTACCGAACACCTAGTGGAGTCTGCTCGCATATGGCTAGTTCGAAACGCGTGTGCGGCGACATGGCTGGAACGCGTCAAGATTGTCGCGGAGGCGCGCGATATTGCATGGGCAGTTGTTGCGCTCGAGCTAACCAACAGTGAAGAGCCCCTCGCAGACCGGTTATTCACAGCGGACCTAGCTGTCAACTTTGCCTCGCCGGTCGTAGCTGCCGTATGGAGAAGATGTAACGGCGAAGGTGCGACCTGAGGGACTGCAAATCGGGCGAGACGTGTTAGTGACGCGTAGCATCGAACCCACGTGAGAACAGCGCAGAAACCGGGATTTCCTCCTCTATCTCTGGCCACAGCAAATGCCTACGGTCCATCGAAATCGCAAAATGTTCACGCTCTGCCGCCGTCGCTGACTGCAAAGCTGGGAATCGGCCCAACGGGAACCGAACCGCACGTCCATCTGAGAGGTCGAGAAACAAACTCCTGCTGTCAAAGTGCACGTCAATCACAGCGCAAGCCATGGCAGTCTCCATCCAGTGAGCGATTAAAAGATAGACCGTCGTGCAGTACTGTACAAGAAAAATACGAGACAACCATCCTTGGGAACTCCCCGAATCCGGGCTTTACTTTTGACAGGAGATTTGCCGGCCGACCCCAACGCCGTTTTCCTGGCCGTTTAATCCGGACCAACGAGGGTGCCGTGAAAAAGGTAGCGGGCGAGCCGGGTCCTGAAGACATTGCCGCCCGTGAAGTAATCTTCAAGTCGTATCGAATCGAAATTGACAAGCACCATCTTTCGCTTCGAAGGACAGAAATCGCCTCACAATGGATATGCTGGACTACGATAAATTCCCTGATGGCGCAAGCCGTAAAGAAGTTGCGCACAGGCGCCTTTCGGAACACCCGCCGCTATGGGGACAGGCCAAGAGGCTTATAGAAGCTCGATTTTTGAACCCCTATAACCTCCCGTTCTGTTTCATGATTGCGTGGCTTACGATAATCGCTATCATGATTCGTTTCGGCAGACCCTGAGTGTGGAACGCCGATTCTGCGCCTCAGCCAAGCGTCAAGCTGCCTGGCCCCCTGAGCCATTTCAAGCCCGATTCGCATTCACAGACGATAGACGCGTTCGGCGTTGTCATGAAACAATGCGCGCCGTTCATTCTCGGAAAAGTCCTTCGTGATGAGCTTGAAAGCGTTGAAGACATCGTCATAGCTGCTGAAGAGTTTGTCCACGGGAAAATTGCTCGCGAACATGCACCGCTCTGCCCCAAACGCCTCAATCGCGTGTAAGACGAACGGACGAATGCTGTCGACGGTCCACTTCCAGTCACCCATCCCAAGCCCGGATATCTTGCACGAAATGTTGGGCGCCGAAGCCAGAAGCTTCATGCTCTTCTTCCACGCTTCAATTTCATCCGGGAGTCGGTCCACCGGCATGCCCGTGTGATTCAGAACGATAGCCGTATCGGGAAATGCACGAGCGAGCGCAGTCGCCTCCTCCATCTGCGTGTAATACAACTGCAGGTCGAATGACAAGTCGTACCGCTTCAGCAAAGCGTATCCGCTGCGCCATTGTCTGTCGCTCATGAGGTTCGGGCTATCAATGAAAGTCTTCACCGGGTCGCGGTGAAAATTCAGGCACTGACGAATTCCGCGCACGTTCGGAAACTCGAGATGTGCTTCAAGAATCGATTGCAGATTCGGAGATGAAAGGTCTGCAAACGCCACAATGCCATGTGGGTAACCGTGCTTATCCGCGACGCTTTGCAACCAGCGTGTCTCTGCGACGGGATTATTGTGGTCATACTCGACCTGGAGATGCACCGTCTTGACCACATTCTGGTTCTTGATATCGGCGAGAAAGTTGTCAATCAGATAGTCCGTGCGAATAGCTGAATAGTCACCGAATACTCGCTCAAGCATTGGCCCTTGCAGCCACGGATAGTCGCCCGTTTTCAGGTCGTACAGGTGATGGTGAGGGTCGATGATTGGAAAATTTTCCACGATGTCTCCTGAGGGCCTTGAGTTCGCTGATGAGATGGCGTGCGTTGTCGCACGCCCCCCCGTTATTTTCTCGTCTAGAAGCTACCGGCTGAGGGCGGATACACACGCTTCACTGTCGCTTGCGCGCCTGGCTCGTCGATGCTCTCTTTGGTGACAAGTGGCTCCTTGAGCGCAAGTTCCTGCGTAGTCGGCTTCTTGTTCAGCGCGTTGCTCACTTGCGTCGTGGCGTCAATCCCCTGCCCAACGGCCTCCTGGAGGAAGATACCCTGGATAGAACCGTCGCGAAGCAGCTTGATTGTCGTCGGGCTTCCGTCGGCTGTCACGACTGCAATCTTGCCGGTCAGTCCGCGTGTTTGCAGCGCTTTTGCGGCCCCTGTGGCTGCCTCGTCATACATGCCGTAAATTGCCTTTACATCTGGGTGAGCAGTCAGGATGTCATTGGCCTGCGATACCGCCTCATTCACCGTCAGGCCGTGCGTTTCAAGTACCTGCACGAGTTCGCATCCATCCGCCGCGAACGACTCCTTCGCGCCCTTCATGTACTTCTGGGCGTTTTCGCGGTCCTGCGGCAATGACAGCATGGCGATTTTGTTGCCACCCCGCTCCTTGGCAAGCTTGCACACATATGAGCCTTCCGCCTTACCCGTCTCGTAGTTGTTCGCGGTGACCGCCGACGTGTAGTCTGTCTGCCCGGCCCCTGGTCCGATTCCGGCAAATGCGATGGGCACCGACTTTTCCTTCAGTAATCGCAGAACGGGAGGCGTGCTCGTCGAGCTAACTGGTCCCATGACAATTGCTGAAACGCCTTTGGTTAGCGCTGTGCGCACATTGTCCATCTGTTTCGCGGGGGAATTCTCGGAGGTATATTCGACGTAGTCCATCCCCAGTTCCTTTGCCCGCTGCTTAACCCCGTAGGCCACCCACTGCCAGTACGAAATATCGAGCGACGGTGCAATGTACGCGACCGTCTGCTTCGCCTGTGCGAATGCTGACTGCGATGTAACTGCCACGAGCACCAGCGCAGTGGATGCTATCACCGTCGCCAACGGCTTTTTGACGTTACGGAAATTGTTTGACACGAACTTAATCATCACTGTCTCCTTGATAAGTACTGTAAGGCCGGCTTATCGCCGTGCTTTGGTTATGCGGTCGACAAGTACCGCGATGAGAATGACGACACCCGTCACGGTGCCCTGCCAGAAGCTGTTCACGCCAATGAGATTCGCGCCGTTCTGGATTATCGTTATCATCAGCGCCCCCAGAAGCGCGCCGATTGCAGAGCCTGTGCCGCCAAAGAGGCTAGCTCCACCAATGACGACCGCTGCGATTGCCTGGAGCATGAGACTCGAACCTGCAGTCGCTTCGGCGTTACTGATATAAGAAATGCTCAAGATGCCGGCGAACGAGGCAAGCAATCCAGAGAGGACGTAGGCAGCAAGTCGGACACGATTCACCGGAATGCCGATAACGCGCGCTGACGAGCTACTGCTCCCAACCGCGTAGAGCCAGCGTCCCGCAACCATCTTCCGCAGACCAAATTCAATCGCGATGAGCAAGAGCCCACACCACAGCACGTAATTAACGACGCCTGGAATGAGCGTTCCTGAGTTAAGTAGCCAGTAGCTCGGGTCGGAGATTGGAAGTGAGTGACCGTCTGTAACGATGAACGAGAGGCTCCCCGCAATAGCGTAGGTACTCAGCGTCACTACAAAAGGTGCCAGGCCTACGAACGTCACCAAAGCCCCATTGATAGACCCGATGAGAACGCCGACAGCAAGTCCGGCAACGCTGCTGCCAATTGCTCCAAAACCATGTGACATCGCGAGGCCAGTGACCATGCCCGTCAATGAAAATACCGACCCGACCGACAGGTCGATGCCACCAGTGATAATGACGAGAAGAACACCAAAGGCCATAATGACGAGTGGCGCAGCTGCTTGAGATACGTTCGCGATATTTCCCGCAGAGAGCGCAGCCGGCACCACCATTCCCACAGCAAGTTCAATGACAATAATTGCGATAGCAATCGCAATTTCGGTACGGTAAGTCGACAGCACCCTCCGAAGTCCTTCGCCGGTGTGCTTCCTGGATTCGCTTTCGATTGAGTGAGTAACGGTTTTCATAATCGTCTCCTGGTTCAGATTCGTTTTCTCGCCTGCACGCATTGGCTCATGCGGCCATGCCTGTCGCATTGGCAAGGTTTGTTTCGTTCAGGTCGGCTCGTTGAAGCACACCGGTGGGACGACCGGAGAGGTCGAAAGCAAGCACGGTGTCGCACAATTCCACTAACTCGACATATTCAGTTGACCACCAAACTACAGCTGTGCCCTGAGCCGCGAGCTTTCTGATGAGCGCGTAAATCTCGCGTTTCGTCCGGATGTCGACACCACGTGTGGGTTCCTCAAGCACGAGTAGTTTTGGCTTGAGTGTCAGCCAGCGAGCCACCAGAAGCTTCTGCTGCGTGCCGCCACTCAACGTTGAGGGCAAGTCCCAGAGAGACCCAGCGCGAATCTTTAACGCGCGGAGCAGGCTCGCGCTTCGTTCGATTTCTTCGCTGCGTGCAACGGCTCTGCGTTCAACGATGCGGCGTGACGCCATGAGGTTGTCGACGATGGGCAACGTTGCGAGGATTCCCCTGTTCGCACGGTCGCCGGATATGTATCCGACGCCAGCGCGTGCCGCAGCAGACGGACTGCGATATTTAACGGGTGCACCTTTACGGACGATATTCCAAGGTGTTTTCTTTGCAATCCCCGTCAGTGCCTCGATGAGAGCGGAGGGGCCGGTCGGCGCTCCAGCAAGACCGATGATGGCACCGGGCCCGATGGGTAATTCAATGTCTTCGAAGCGAACAAGGATGGGCTCGCTAGTAAACGAACCGTCATGTGCTTCTTGCAGGCTATCTGTCTGTACCTGAATAATCTCTTCAGCCTGACTGTCTGTCCGCTGGTCGGGCTCAGCGCTTTGACCCATGAAGTCGACAATTTCACGGTCTGTTATATCGTCAAGCGCAACACGGTCTACAGCTGTTTTGCCATCGCGGATGATGGTGCACACATCCGCAATCTGCCGGATTTCGCGCATCCGGTGTGACACGAAGAGGACAGCGAGATTGGACTCAGTTTTCAACCGACGCAAGACGGCAAAGAGTCGGGCCGTTTCCGATGCGGTAAGGTTTGCCGTAGGTTCGTCGAGCAAAAGCAACCTTGCGCCTGAGCCAAGTGAGCGGGCAATTTCGACGAGCTGTCGTTCGTGCAGCGTCAAGTCACCTACCAGGCGTCCGACCGACGTCTTCGCGAAGTGTGGGTCAATCAGCGAAAGCGCCTCGACCGCGATTGCTTTTGAAGTTCGCTCACTGTAGGTGCGCATTGCGCGATGCAGGCGAGGCATCGCGATGTTTTCGGCGACCGAAAGGTGCGGCAGCAGTGCCAACTCCTGATTGACGACCGCAATCGCACCAGAGTCAACAGGCGACACTGATGAACCACCAAGTTCCTGGCCATTGAATTCCAGTGTGCCGCCATCGCGTTCGTGCTGGCCAGAAATTATCTTGATAAACGTGGATTTCCCTGCGCCATTACCACCAAGGAAAGCATGCACCTCGCCGGCTCTAATGGATAAATCGAATCCCTTCAAAACGCTCGTCGGTCCGAAGCTTTTAACAATTGAGCGTGCGTGCAGCAAAGCTTGCTGTTGTGCCATCGCCATCTCCATCGCAACAGAATTGTGGGCGAACATCCCCCCGCCATGCGCAGGAATATCTGCGGACAGTTGGTTGGAGCTGCCGACTACGTGTCGGCCTGGGCCCGGATAGACTTCTAGGTTGTGCGTTCCTGCGCGTGGACAGTCAGGACAATGTCGAACACGTGCGGGCGCCTCGTTGTCGGGCTACCGACAGGCAACGTTGCTATCGAGGGAAGGTCGCAAACCAGGATGGAAAAACGGATAATGCATTTGTCGTCTCCTGCGCGGTTGCTGCACCGCGCAATGTTTGAATGGGGCGACAGCTTGGCGCTGTTCAACCTGGCGGGCGCGAAGTTTTGGTATTGGGATTCGAATCTGCGCCGCTTGTTGTCAGAATGGCAGCGATGCGCTCATAGCGGCAATGCAGTTTTGCTCAACTGCGACTGAAAAAAATTCACTATGCGTATTCCACCGCTGAAGGCCATCATCGCCTTCGAATGCATTGCCCGAACAAAGAGCGTGAACCGCGCGGCCGACGAACTCGACCTGACCGCCTCCGCCGTCAGCCATCAGTTGAGCAATCTTGAATCGATGATAGGACAGCCCCTGTTTCAACGAACGGGGCGTGGGCTGGTCTTGACGCCAACTGGCGAGCGCTATTTGACTGACGTAACCGGCTCATTGGCCGACCTCAGCCGGGCGACTGAGCGTGCGTCGAGCCGCAAGGAAGTTGACATCCTGCGCGTGCATTCGAGTCCAAGCTTCGGCCTGATGTGGTTGCTACCAAGGCTTCCAGCTTTTCAGGAGGCGAACGGAGACATACAGCTCAATCTCGCATGCTCCTATGAGAACGTCTCCTTCTCCAACGGTTACTACGACGTTGATATCCGGCACGGATACGGCGAATGGACCAATCTGGAGGTCAAGACCGTGCGAGGCGAGTACATTGCCCCGCTTGCGTCTCCAAAGTATCTCGAAAGCCATCCCGTCAAAACCCCGGAAGACCTCCTCGCCCATCGCCTCATCTATTCTGAGACGCCGCTAGTTCAGTGGCGACAATGGTTTGGGCGATTCGGAGTTGCAGGAGCCCAGAAGACCTTCGACTTTTCGTTCGACCGCTCATACATGTCAATCGAAACGGCCGCCATGGGTCTTGGCATTGCTCTGGAAAGCCTCACGGTCGCGTCCACAAAGATAAGTGAAGGCTTGCTAGTGCCCGTTTTCGGCAGTAGTCAGGCTGTAGAAGTTGGCGCTCATCATCTGGTTTACCCGAGCCAGAACATCGAATTGCCGCGGGTTTCCAGGTTCCTTGCGTGGATTGAGCAGGAAATTGAGCGGGGCAGACCTGATTCATCAGGGAAACCCCCAGGCACCTGAAAATTTCTCAGCATCAGTTGAAGCAAACTGCGTTGATGGCCAGGTCGTAGGCAGAGAAACTTCGCCTACACCTAGTTCATCAACGGAGACACTGACATGCTGCTCGAGAATCAAGTCGTCATCATCACAGGCGCTGCGTCCGCACGCGGTATCGGAAAAGCGACCGCGAAGTCCATGGCCGCCCAAGGCGCGCGCATCGTTATTCTGGACCTCAAACAGGAGGACGCTGAGAGCGCGGCAAGCGACTTGGGCGAAGGCCATCTCGGCCTGGCTTGTGACGTCACCAATAAGGACGCCTGCGTTGCCGCAGCCAACGCGGTTGTTGAGAAATACGGTCGCATCGACACGCTGGTGAACAACGCCGGTATTACCCAGCCCATCAAGACCCTGGAAATTGCTCGAGAAAACTTCGACGCTGTCATCGGGGTCAGTTTGCTCGGCACGCTCTACATGTCACAAGCGGTTATCCCGCAAATGAAGAAGCAGCAAGCCGGTAGCATCGTTTGCATGTCTTCAGTTTCGGCACAGCGTGGTGGCGGAATCTTCGGTGGACCTCACTACAGCGCAGCAAAAGCAGGCGTACTGGGGCTTGCCAAAGCGATGGCGCGCGAGCTCGGACCTGACCATATTCGCGTCAATTCAATCACACCGGGTCTAATTCAGACTGACATCACCGGCGGCAAGCTCACCCCTGAGATGCGCGCCGACATCATCAAGGGCATTCCGCTCGGCCGTCTTGGCGAAGCTAACGATATTGCCAACGCTTGCCTGTTCCTCGCCAGCGGCCTCTCGACCTATCTGACGGGCATAACGCTTGATGTCAACGGTGGGATGCTGATTCATTGACCTTGCGCTCCCGCGTTTGCGTGTGCCTCAACACAACGCCAACGCAAACGGCACACTCGGAGTAGCCGAGGCGCCGCGCCACTCAAAAGGCACCCGAGGTTGACGCTGGACTCACCACTCCGTGCTGAGTCCAGCTGACAGGAGACAACACATGAAATCCAAACTTGCCGCGCCGGCATTCGGCGCCGAGTTATCTGCATCTAGCATCGAGACCTTCGAAGCGAGGACCTACGCTAAAGTCGCTCGTCGCATTATTCCGTTCCTGATGTTGTGCTATCTCGGCGCATACCTTGACCGCGTCAACGTAGGATTTGCCAAGCTGCAAATGCTTAGCGACCTGCGTTTTTCCGAAACGGTATACGGAATCGGCGCAGGAATCTTCTTCCTGGGATATTTCCTTTTTGAAGTGCCGAGTAACCTCCTGCTGCATAAAGTCGGAGCACGCAGTTGGCTCGCACGAATCATGCTCACATGGGCAGTCATCTCGGCCTGCTTTGTTTTCGTCAAGTCACCGACGACGTTCTACGTCCTACGCTTCCTGCTTGGTGTTGCAGAAGCCGGCTTTGCGCCGGGCGTGATTCTCTATTTGACATACTGGTTTCCTGCCGCCCGGCGGGCGAAAGCACTGTCGATGTTCTTCATGGCGATTCCGCTAGCGGGGATTCTCGGCGGTCCGCTATCGGGTGGCATTATGCATACGTTCCAGGGCCTGCATGGCCTCGAGGGGTGGAAGTGGCTTTTCATGCTCGAAGCACTTCCCTCGCTGGTCCTTGGCTTCGCAATCATCCTCTATCTCGATAACGGAATCGCGAGCGCAAAGTGGCTTAACGATGACGAGAAAACGCTGCTTAAGCGTAATGTTGAGAAGGACCGCACACAAACCACTGAGCACATCTCAATTCGCGCGTTCATCGGCGACCGCCGCCTGTGGTTGATGGCTGGGATTTACTTTTGTGTGGTACTTGGACAATACGGGCTTACGTTCTGGCTGCCTACTATCATCCGTCGCGCTGGGGTAGCAGACCCGCTCTGGATTGGCGTCTTTACCGCAATTCCCTACACCTGCGCAATCATCGCCCTGCCATTGCTCGGCGCTAGCGCCGACAAACACCGCGAGCGCCGCCTGCATCTCGCAATACCCATGCTCGTGTCAGCTGCTGGCTTTGCCACCTTGCCAATGCTGGGGAGCGTCGGTGCGTCGATTGTCTGCGTAAGCGTCGCCGCCGCGGGCATCCTCGCCTCCTCGTCGCTCTTCTGGGCACTGCCGACGGCAGTTCTGGGCGGAATGTCAGCAGCGGCAGGAATCGCTGCGGTCAACTGTGTTGCAAATCTCGCCGGCTTTTTCTCGCCTGCCATCGTGGGCTGGCTGAATGACCTCACCGGCAAGTCGACTGCGGGCCTCATCTTTATCTCGACCGCCGTCGTGGTTGGAGCGGTGCTGGTTTTCTTTGTTCCGGCCAAAACCGTCAATCGTTGAATCTAACTCTTTCATGGAGATATCCAAATGAGTACTCCCATCACCGAGGATGTGACGCTCGCCGAGCGTGCCTATCGCATCCGGCGCAACGCCCTGCTCATGGGCGAAGTGCAAGGCCAGGGCTACATTGGGCAAGCCCTCGACATCGCGGATGTATTGGCCGTTTCCTACTTCGGCGCGATGAATTACCAACCCGCCGACCCTGATTGGGAAGACCGTGACCGCTTTCTGCTTTCGAATGGTCACTATGCCATTGCGCTGTATGCCGCGCTCTTCGAAGCGGGCATTCTGCCGCAGGAAGAACTCGAGACGTACGGAAGCGATGATAGCCGCCTGCCGATGTCTGGCATGGCAAGCTACACGCCCGGGATGGAGATGTCAGGCGGCTCCCTCGGCCAAGGTCTCGCTATCGCTGTGGGTCGGTGCCTCGGCTTAAAGCGCAAGGGGTCGAAGTCGTTCGTCTACACGCTTTTTTCTGATGGCGAACTCGACGAAGGCTCGGTCTGGGAGGGGCTCATGTCGGCCGCTCACTGGAAGCTCGACAACATGATTGCAATGATTGACGTGAACAACCAGCAGGCCGATGGCCCGTCCACGCAAATCATGGCCTTCGAGCCGCTCGTCCCTAAACTCGAAGCGTTTGGATGGTATGTGCAGCGCGTGCAAGGCAACGACATCGACGCGGTAAAGCAGGCATTCGATAACGCCCGAAATCTGAAGGAAGCAAAGCCGCGAATCATCGTCTGCGACACGAAGATGGGATGCGGTGTTCCGTTCCTGGAAGAACGTGAGAAGAATCACTTCATTCGCGTTGACGCGCATGAGTGGCAACTCGCACTCGAAGCACTTGATGAGACTTTCGCAGGGAGAAAAGCATGAACTCGGTCGTCGACAAGAAGCCCCGCCTCAAAACCTCAGCAATGATTGCGTCCATCGCGAGCGAAGGACAGCTTACCCGGTCCGCGCCGTTTGGCCACGCGCTCGCTGAACTGGCTCGTACAAAAACTGACGTCATCGGCATGACCGCGGACCTCGGCAAGTACACCGACCTTCACATCTTCGCAAAGCAGTACCCGGAGCGCTTCTACCAGATGGGCATGGCGGAGCAACTTTTGATGGGCGCGGCTGCAGGCTTCGCCCACGAAGGTGCGCAGCCCTTCGTGACGACATATGCAGTGTTTGCAACGCGCCGGGCATACGACTTCATTCACCAGACCATCGCTGAAGACGACCTTGATGTCAAAATCGTTTGTGCCCTGCCTGGCTTGACGACCGGCTATGGTCCGAGTCACCAGGCCGCAGAAGACCTTGCGCTGATGCGCGCAATGCCGAACATGACCGTCATCGACCCATGCGATGCGCTTGACATCGAACAGATGGTGCCCGCCATTGCTGCACATAAGGGTCCGGTCTACGCGCGCCTGCTGCGCGGGAATGTACCGGCAGTACTCGATGAGTATGACTACAAGTTCGAACTAGGCAAGGCAAAAGTTCTCCGCGACGGCGCAGATGTGCTGATTATCTCGTCTGGCATCATGACAATGCGTGCGCTTGAAACAGCGAAGGCCCTCGAGGCCGATAAAGTCGACGTGGCCGTGCTTCATGTCCCGACCATCAAGCCGCTAGATACCGAGACAATCATCCGTGAGGCGAAGCGTACGGGGCGTATGGTCGTGGTTGCAGAAAACCACACTGTTATCGGTGGACTGGGCGAGGCAGTCGCGACAACGCTGCTGTGCGCGGGTGTGTCATGCACCTACAAGCAGATTGCGCTGCCCGACGCATTCCTCGATGCGGGTGCGTTGCCCACGCTGCATGACCGCTATGGCATCTCTACAAATGCGATGGCTAGCAACATCAAAAAGTGGCTGGCATAGCTGAACACAGCTTGAAAACGTATTGTTGCGGTCCGGACCAGGCCGCCTGAAGCGAAGCGTCGTTTCGCAAATACGCGAGCTTCTGGCGGCCTCCGCGGCAATACTGCGACCCGTCGGCATGGAAAACGCCGCCTTCGTCCGCTCATGGCGTATAAGTTCGTTCGCTAAAAGATTTCTTTGGCTTCTTCTTCGAATGAGAGGCCCTCTTTGACATCGAACCATCGTTTCGGACGGAGGTCTTTTTGTTTCGAAAACAGCGGACCTACAGTTCGCGAAAAAGGAGCCCATTCATATTCGAGAACCAATCTCTCCGCCACCGATTTCAGTTTTTGTCTGAGGAAGCGCACTTGCCTGTTGATTTCCACGGAGTCTTAACCCACCGTTTTCATCTAAATCTGACCCACCCCGAGACAGCGTAGTACATCTATTCCGGTGTGGATAACTCTTCGTTACCAGACGGTTTTGCTGCTCTCTTTCTCGTTGCCTTTGCCTTGGCAGAACTGGTCCTGAAGCGCCACGATTCATTGCCTGTCTCGACGATATGGCAGTGATGCGTAACCCGGTCCAGCAGTGCTGTCGTCATCTTTGCATCCCCGAACACGTTCGCCCACTCGCCGAAGCTGAGATTGGTCGTGATCGCGACGCTTGTGTGCTCCTCATCTTGACGAATCACATTCGCGCGGTGCCCGAAACGCCGGCAGGCGCCAGCCGAAATAAAGCGAAGCGAGCCGAATCCCGACGCAAATGAATGTGGCGAACCACGGCGTCCACCATTGCGTCCAGTGCGCGTAGGAGAACAGAACCTGTGTGCCTGCGCCGGCGAGCGCGGCTGATGCGTAAATCTCGCGATCCAGGATCGCAGGCACCCGCGAAAGCAGGACGTCGCGCATGACGCCGCCGCCGACCGCACTCACGATGCCCAACACGATAGCGACTTCCGCGCTGTGCCCGAAGCTCAGGGCCTTTTGCGCACCTGCCACGGCGAACAGGCCAAGCCCGATTGCATCAAAGAAAAGGACAGGCTGTCGCAGACGGCGGACCGGTGCATACCCGAGAATCGCGACCGCCGATGCGATCAACGATGCCGCCAGATAGCGCCAGTCCGAGAGACCCACCGGCGGAATTACGCCAATGCAAACGTCGCGCACGATCCCGCCGCCGCACGCCACCATGAAAGCGATGGATACGATGCCAAACAAGTCGAGCCGTCTTTGGCGCGCTGCGACGGCTCCGCTGATGGCGAATACGAACGTCCCGATCAGGTCGAGAACGACATAAATCGCGTGCAAATTCACGCCGATACGTCTCGCGGCTCGAGCCACTCGCCCGCTGCGCAAAGCATGGCCTCCAGGCCCGTGCGCAGCGTAGGGTCAAGCACCGGAGCAAACTTTGGCGAATGGTTGCTCGGAATCTCGTTGAGCTTTTTCTCCTTCAACGCCTTGCTGAACGTGTCCGGATCGGTTCCGCCGACAAACCAGAACGTGTAGGGCACGGCCCATTCCCGGCCAAAAACACTGAAGTCCTCGCTTGCCGCTGCCGGGGCAGTTTCGTAGGCGCGCTCGCCAAAGTGGGATTCGAATGCTTTGCCCACGCGTTCGCTCGTCTCCAGGTCGTTGATCGTGAGCGGGTAGCTTGAGAGGGTCGTGAACTCTGGCTCGCGTGGCGCATTGGAGGCCGCACATTCCGCGCAGCAGATGCGACGGACCGCACCTAGCATGTACTCGCGCACGTCTTCGTCAAATGTGCGCATATTGAGCTTGAGCGTCGCATCGTCAGGGATTATGTTCTCTTTTGTTCCCGCTTGCAGCGCGCCAATCGTCAGTACGGCGCTGTCGCGTGGCGAGATTTCGCGCGATACGATGGTCTGTAGACGAAGCGTTGTCGACGCCGCCATGATGACCGGGTCGATCGAGGTCTGCGGCTGCGAACCGTGCGAGCCGCGCCCGAATAGCTTCACCTTCAGACTGTCGCCCGCCGAAAGAATGGTGCCGCTTCGATGACCGATCGTGCCAGCCTCACCAACCATGACGTGCTGGCCGAAAATCACATCAGGCTTCGGGAACCGCTGAGCCATACCGTCGTCAAGCATGCTGCGGGCGCCACGCGCTACTTCCTCGCCTGGTTGAAAAACCGCCATCAGCGTGCCGCGCCATGCGTCCCGATGCGCAGCCATCAAGTGCGTCACACCCATGAGCCAGGTTACATGCATGTCGTGGCCGCACGAATGCGCGACGCCCACGTCGACGCCCTCTTCGTCCTTCGATCTCACCGTGCTGGCATACGGCAGTCCGGTCGCTTCCATCATTGGCAGCGCATCCATGTCGGCGCGTAGCATCACGGTTGGACCCTCGCCGTTGCGCAACACGGCCACGACTCCCGTCCCGCCGACGTTGCGAGTAACGTCATACCCGAGCTTTTCCACATAGTCCGCGGCGATGCCTGCGGTGCGCACTTCCTGCATCGACAGTTCGGGATGCTGGTGCAGATCCTTATAGATTGCCTCGAGTTCGGGTAAAAGACTTTCGATGGTATCCGTCGTCGTTTCCATCAATTTCGGCATGATCGATCCCCTTGAGACATTACATGGCGGTGATTGATGTGACTTCCCCAAAAGCCCGGCATCACTGAAGCTTCGGTTGACCGCGTAGCACCAGGAGCGCAGCCAGGAATTCAACAACCAGTGTATCCCTGATGCGCATGCGACCAGGCGAAACATAGAATCTGGCGTCAGCCGGCCGTCCGCCCAGACGCTTCCCATTACTTTTCCTATCAAAGCCAATTCCAGTCAGGCTTTGCTTGCCCGTTTCCATTGCAGATACGAGTTCACTGTCTTCTCCCCCGACTGGACGGGGCCCGCAGTACTGAGGTTGAGCAAGCCGCCGTTGATGCGGACTACGCGTGGTTGCGTCTGCCCAGTCCAGTCAGGAAACAGCGAGATGAACATCGAGTGCGTCAAGGTCTGCTTCTCTTCGTCCACCTTGAAAGGTCCGGTGTAGGCGATATCCGGCACGAGCGAAGGCCAGACGAACAATGTGGCCAATCGCCGCCGGCCCCGCCAGGCCAACGCGCGGCGCCCACATGCGAAGGAAGACCCGTCGCGATACGCTCGCTCCACGAGCGTCACGCAGGTACATTGCGATCGCCTCTCCAACCTCGGATGGCAGTGGGACATGCTCCACCATTTGCCCCTTGCCATGAACGACGAGCTCCCCCGAACGCCAGTGGATGTCGCCCAGCTCAAGCGCCACGACCATCCAGCCGACTCCGCCGCTGGCTCAGCAGGAAGTCGCATTCGGACTCAGGAAGAAAGGTGGCCCCAGCAGAAAGGAGAGGTGTAACAACATGTAAATTGCGAGGAGTTTTATTAAACCAATTAACTTCCAGACGGAAGATTTATGGTTACCTCTACACAATCCGACTCGCACAAACCCCTATGAACACAGGGCGGAAGGCAGCCGGAGTCGAACCGACCAGGGAGTGTCTGACACCCCCTACTGGGTTTGAAGCCCAGCCACATCACCGGATGCGAATGCCTTCCTACGCGGGACACAGCAATACAACAAAGCCGACCTCACAGCACATCGAGCAAACGGCTATCGGCACGTACAAAGCGCCTTTCGCGCTGGAAGCGAGTATAGCCAACGCGATCGAAGAACTCCAAAATCTGGATGGCGCGTTTGCGGCCGAGGCCGCTTGCATCGCGAAACGCCGATGCCCCTAGCGCACCGCCCTGCTCCTGTGTCAATGATGCAACGAGGCGCGCCAGATCGCGCACCGCATCGGGATGATAGAAGAGGTCCCGCACAACCTGATACACATCGCCTTGACGCGCAAGCTTGCGCAAGAGATGCCGCACCTGGTCTTCAGGTGTTTGCGTGGCGTTTGCCAGATCGCGTACCCACGGCGGGTCAAAGCGGCCTTGCGCAATCAACGGCAGCAGCTGCTCGGCGAGTGCCTCTTCGCTCGCATTGAGCAATACCGTATGCTCCGGCAGATGCAGCCACGGACCACTGCGCTTCACCACGCCTTCGGTCACCAGCGAATCAGTTAGCGCACGCCAAAGCACCTCTTCGACGAGCGGCGCCGCCATCCGGCGCAATCGTGCGATGTCCGGCCCTTGCTCATCTGGCATGCGTGCGTGAAAACTCTCCAAGGCATTCAGGACCTGTTCGTGCAGGTGCTGCCAATGATCCCGTAGCACAATCAACGCATCGTCCGCAGTCCTACCGTGCAACGGGATCGTCAGCACCGACTCCGGCAAGCTCAGCTGCGCAGCAGGCAGCCCCGTTAGATGCATCAGTGTCGAGCGCGGCATGCCGCGCGGCGCCTGTTCGAGCAACGGCTCAATCGAGTGCTCGTCGAGCCACCTGCGCAGCGCGTCGAGCCACGCACGCCGTTCAGGAGTACGGCGCTTGCGGGCCGGTCCGAAAGGATCGAGCACGCGGCCACCGCCTACCGTGCGAGTGGCCTGCGCGTTGCGGACAATGAAGCGATCCCCAGGCAACGCGCAAACCGGTGCATCGAACACCAGTTGCACACGCGCCGACTCGCCAGCAGTGAGCGTATCGCCATCCAGCAACGCCACATGGACCACGCGATGCATCGTGCCGAGATGCACATGCAGCGGCGTCCAATGATGCAAGGTCAGACCGGCATCGGCCAGCAACGTCAGTTCGACATCGAGCCGCTCTGAAGGCTCGGCAAGCCGAGCATCGACGATCCAGTCGCCGCGCGCAATCTCATCCTTGTCGATGCCAGCGAGATTCAGCGCGCAGCGCTGCCCCGCGTGTCCCGTTTCGGCGACGCGGTTTTGCGCATGGATGCTGCGCACGCGCACCGGCATCGCAGCGGGCGCAAGCATCAGCGTCTCGGCGGTCGTCACCCGGCCAGCGAATACGGTGCCGGTCACTATCGTGCCTTGTCCAGCGAGCGTAAACACGCGATCAATGGCGAGGCGAAACAGCCCGTCGTCGCGGCGCGTATGCCAGTTCATCGCTGCGTCGCGCAGATAAGCGTTCAGTTGCGCGACACCGGGATCACCCGGTTGAGTTGCGTTGGTTTCAAAGAGGGGCACGTTTGCCAGCGGCGTCGATGCAAGCCATGTGCTGATTTCGTCGCGCACCTGAACGAGCCTCGCCGCATCGACGCGATCGGCCTTGGTGAGCGCCACCGCGCCATGCGTCACGCCGAGCAGTTGCAAAATGGCCAGATGTTCGCGCGTTTGCGGCATGATGCCGTCGTCGGCGGCGATCACCAGCAACGCGAAGTCGATGCCGCAGGCTCCGGCGGCCATCGTATGCACGAGCTTTTCGTGCCCAGGGACATCGATCAGGCCAAGCACATCGCCGTTTGCAAGTGGCGTATAGGCGTAACCGAGTTCGATCGAAATGCCACGTGCCTTCTCTTCCTTGAGCCGGTCGGTATCGACGCCAGTCAGCGCACGCACCAGGGTGGTCTTGCCATGATCGATATGACCGGCAGTGCCGACGATCATGCCCGCCTCTCCCATCCGGCAAGCGACTCTATAACCGCCGCCGGCACGCGCAACAGCCCACGCAAATCGTTGTTTGATACGTCGGTCACACCACCTGTCTCCTGTTGACCGCACTTAGCGCTTTGGCGCGATTCCATGCATGATAGTTGCTGCTTACCCATCCGAAGGCACTTCCGGCCACAGGAGTGGGTTGGCGCTACTGCGTTGATAGCCTGCTTCGTTCATCAACAGGTCGAGCGTGAGGCTCGCGAGATCATCGGCGAGCGGTTCGAACTCGTAGTCCTTCTCCTGATAGCCAATCTTGCGATACGTATGGCATTCATCGCACGACTCGGCCTTGAGTGCTTCGCTGCCTCCGTCGATGCCGTGATACGCGATGCCTTTAGTCGAATCGCAATTCGAGCATTTGACGCGGACCATATGCCATTCCGTGGTGCACAGACCGCACTGCAGGAAGCGATACCCCTGATACTGGCCGCCGACGCGCACGATACTGGCAACTGGCAGGCTACCGCAAACGGGGCAGACGCCAGGCGTGTCGAGATACGGAATATCGCGTGGATCGAGCCTGCTTGCCAGATCGGTCCACACCACCTGCAGCGCCGCCATGATAAACGGCGCAGTGGCGGGACTGATCTCGTTGTAGCGCTGGGCGAGCACCGCATCCGCCTGCGCGTCGAGTTCGGTGGGCGTGTTCAGGCGCAACTTGTCGAGCACCTTGCCGAGCGCGGGCGTGACGGCGCCGCCGGCTTCGATCTTGTCCAGCAGGCGGTAGAGGATGTCACGCCAGGCGGGGTCACGGTCGGCTGAGAGGGACGACAGGAGCGGCATGGAGTGTTGTTGAGCCTGGGCGAGGGCGTCGTTCGATGGTTGCCTGGACTCAAAGGTGGCTTGCAGGTGATGCTGCGCATCGGCTACGGAGGCCATTAGCCTGATGTATCCGCCGATTGGGTTTGAGTCGGCGAGTTTGCGCATTCTCGCTGCGCGCTCGGCGAATGTTGTGGCCCGTTCGGGCAGGCGGATGCGAGGGATCGCTGAGTGGTCCAGTGATTCGATCTCTGACGCGGGTAGGAGTTTGCTTTGGACCATGGTTTGTTTGGGGCTTTTTTACTGCGTAGGCGGTTTCGGATCTTCCTGCTGTCTTGTTGCTGTCTTGCTGTTTGCTTGCCGGTTGCCTGCTGTTTGCTTGCTTTGGGTCGCTTGCCCGTTTAGGGTGTTAGTTCGGGTTCTTTTGGCCAAGAAAATCAGCGCAACCAGCAGCCCATCACAAAACAGAAACAAAAGCACGATAAGGACCCCAAACCAAAGCCACCTGCAAGGTAAAAACCCAAATCACTTAACACTCTCCCGAAACCACTTAGGATGATGCTTTCTGGCCCATCCAAAAGTAACGGTCCCCCGCACCATAGCCCCAACGGACCCCTTGATCCAGATAGCCGCATAAATATGCACAACAATCCCAACAATAAGAACAAACGCAGCGGCAGCATGCACAACAGCCGCCAACCGGATCATCTCAATCGGAAAGTAAAAGGAAAAATACCGCCGCCAGATCACCACCCCGCTACAAAGCAAAAGCAGCAAACACATCACCATCGTAAAGAATAGCAGCTTCTGCCCAGCGTTATACCGCCCGATCTCCGGCAAGTTCTCCTCGCGATTAGCGAGCACATCATCAATCTGCCGCAGCCACTGCACATCATCGCGATCCAGATAGTTGTGATGCCAGAACCGCACCGCAAGAATGAAAAACGACACGAACATCACCACACCCACAAATGGATGCAAGATGCGCGTCCACTGTCCGCCGCCAAACAGCGCTGTCATCCAGAACATCGACGGATGAAACAGCGCCAGTCCCGACAACGCCAGCAGCACAAACGTAATCGCCGTGATCCAGTGGTTCGTGCGCTCGTTCGCCGTATATCGCACGATCAGGTTCGGGTCATCTTGCTTCATCTCGATGCTCCTCGCGTTCGCTCCGGATGCGCTGCGCCTCTTCCTGCGCGGCCAGTTCGTCGTCTTCCGTCACCTCGTTCGGGCCGATCCGCGTGTAATGGAAGAAGCCCGATAGCGCCGCCAGCGCAATGCCCGCCACGGCTAGCGGCTTTGCAATCCCTTTCCACAACCGCACCATCGGACTGATGCGCGGATTGTCCGGCAAGCCGTGATACAGCGACGGCTGATCCGCATGGTGCAACACGTACATCACGTGCGTGCCGCCCACGCCGGGCGGATCGTACAGCCCCGCATGCTCGAAGCCGCGCTCCTTCAGATCCACAATGCGCTCTGCCGCGTGCTGCTTCATGTCCTCTTTGGTGCCGAACACAATCGCGCCGGTCGGGCAGGTCTTCACGCAGGCAGGCTCCTGCCCCACCGCCACACGGTCCGAACACAGCGTGCATTTGTAAACCCGATGGTCCTTCTTCGAAAGACGCGGGATGTTAAATGGGCAACCTGTCACGCAGTAACCGCACCCAATGCAGTTCTCCTCATGAAAATCGACGATGCCGTTCGTGTACTGCACGATCGCACCCGGCGAAGGACACGCCTTCAGGCAACCCGGATCCTCACAGTGCATGCAGCCATCCTTGCGGATCAGCCATTCCAGGTTGCCGTTCGGATTCTCGTACTCGGAAAAACGCATCACCGTCCAGGAATGCTCGGTGAGATCCATCGGGTTATCGTAGACGCCGTGGTTGATCCCGACCTCGTCGCGCAGATCGTTCCACTCCATGCAGGCCGTCTGACACGCCTTGCAACCAATGCACTTGCTGACGTCGATCAGCTTCGCGACGGTGCCAGTTACCGGCTCCCGTACTCCTGGGGGCGGCGTAGTGGTGGCCGACAGGCGCTTGATATCTAACGATTGCAATGCCATTGAGCCCCCTATGCCTTTTCGACCTTCACCAAGAACGACTTGAATTCCGGTGTCTGCGTATTGCCATCGCCCACCACAGGCGTCAGCGTATTGCTTAGATAACCCGGTTTCGTCTGCCCCTTGAAACCCCAATGCAGCGGAACCCCGACCGTCTGCACCTTCTTGCCGTCAATCATCAACGGCTTGATGCGCTTGGTCACTACCGCCACCGCGTACAGATAGCCGCGGTTGGACGACACCTTCACGCGGTCACCCGCTACCACGCCTACCTCTTTGGCCAGATCCTCACCAATCTCGACAAACTGCTGCGGCTGAATGATCGAATTCAGCCGCGCATGCTTGGTCCAGAAGTGGAAGTGCTCGGTCAGCCGGTACGTCGTTGCCGTATGCGGGAACTCCGGCGCCTTGCCGAACGCGGCACGGTCGTCAGGGAACACGCGCGCAGCCGGATTGCTGGTTGCCAGCGGGTTGTTGGGATGCAACGGGTTATAGCCAAGCGGATTCTCGAACGGCTCGTAGTGCTCAGGGAACGGCCCTTCGTTCATCTGATCGCGGGCGAAGAAACGCGCCACGCCCTCCGGGTTCATGATGAACGGCCCCATGCCGGCTTGTGGCGGCTCGTCGATCTTGTAGTCGGGAACGTCGGCTCCGGTCCAGGCCGAACCGTTCCACGCGATCAGCTCGCGGGTCGGATCGAATGGCTTGCCACTCAAGTCGCACGAGGCCCGGTTGTACAGAATGCGCCGGTTGGCGGGCCATGCCCACGCCCAGTTCAACGTCTGACCAATGCCGGTGGGGTCGGAATTGTCGCGCCGTCCCATCTGGTTGCCGTCCTCGGTCCATGCGCCGCAGAAAATCCAGCAGCCGCTCGCAGTCGAGCCGTCGTCTTTCAACTGCGCAAAACCGGATAGTTGCTCACCCTTCTTCACCAGCACCTTGGCGGGGTCTTTCGCGTCCGTCTGATCCGCGAGAGCACGGCCGCTGTACTCCATGGCGAGCTCTTCAGGCGTCGGACTTTCCGGATTCGCATAGGGCCAGTCCAGCTTGACGATCGGGTCTGGGTACTTGCCGCCCTGCGTCTCGTAGGCCTTGCGCATACGCAAGAACAGACCCGACATGATCTCCAGGTCGCTCTTTGCTTCATCCGGGCCCTGCGCACCCTGCCAGTGCCACTGCAGTACCCGGCTCGAACTGACCAGCGAGCCACGTTCCTCGGCAAAACAGGTGGTCGGCAAGCGAAACACTTCAGTCTGGATTTTCGACGCGTCGACGTCGTTGTAGTCGCCGTGATTTTTCCAGAACTCCGCGGTTTCGATGGCAAGCGGGTCCATCACCACGAGCCACTTCAGCTTGCTGAGCGCCGAGCTGGTCTTCGCCTTGTTTGGCGAGGACGCGAGCACGTTAAAGCCCTGCGCGATGTACCCGGTCATCTTGCCCTGGTCCATTAGCTCGATGGCCTGCAGCAAGTCGTAAGGCTTATCAAGCTTGGGCAGATAGTCGTAGCCCCAGTTGTTGTCGGCCGTCGCCGCATCGCCCCACCATGACTTCATGAAACTCACGAAGAATGCGCCGTAGTTCTTCCAGTAACTAAGCTGGTTCGCGCGCAGTTGCTGGGTGGCGCGCGTCTTGATGTAGCCCGCGTAGTCCTGCTCGTCCTCCGAGGGCAGCGTCATGTAGCCCGGTAGCAGGTTCGACATCAGCCCAAGGTCAGTCAGCCCCTGGATGTTCGAGTGCCCGCGCAGCGCGTTCACACCGCCGCCCGCGATACCGATGTTGCCCAGCAGCAGTTGCACCATCGCGCCGGTGCGAATGATCTGCGCGCCGATCGAGTGGTGCGTCCAGCCGAGCGCATAGAGGATCGTCCCGGCGCGACCAGGTACCGCCGTCGAGGCGAGCATTTCGCACACCTTCAGGAAGTTCGCCTGCTGCGTACCGCAGGTTTTCTCGACCATCTCCGGCGTGTAGCGCGAGTAATGCTGCTTCAGCAGGTTGTACACGCAGCGCGGATTCTGAAGCGTTGGATCGACCTTCACGAAGCCGTCGTCGCCGAGTTCGTAGTCCCACGAGGCTTTGTCCGGATACTCGTGCTTGTTGGCGTCGTAGCCGGAGTAAATGCCGTCCTTGAAGGCAAAATCCTGACGTACGATGAACGGAAAGTCCGTGTAGTTCTTCACGTACTCGTGCTGGATCTTGTCGTGCGTCAACAGGTAGTTGATCACCCCGCCGAGGAATACGATGTCCGTGCCGGTACGGATCGGCGTGTAAAAGTCCGCCACCGATGCCGTACGCGTAAATCGCGGATCGACCACGATCAGGCGCGCCTTGCGGTTCGCCTTCGCCTCCGCGACCCATTTGAAACCGCACGGGTGTGCCTCGGCAGCATTGCCGCCCATCACGAGGATCACGTCCGCATTCTTGATGTCGACCCAATGGTTCGTCATCGCACCACGGCCATACGTCGGGGCAAGACCTGCCACCGTCGGGCCGTGTCAGACACGCGCCTGGTTGTCGAATGCGAGCATCCCCATACTGCGCACAGCCTTGTGCGTCAGATAACCGACCTCGTTGCTACCCGCCGATGCAGCAAGCATACCGGTGGTCAGCCAACGATTGACCTTCTTGCCGTCCGCGGTGGTTTCGACGAAGTTGGCGTCGCGATCTTCCTTCATCAGCTTCGCGATGCGGTCAAGCGCGTCGTCCCACGAGATCCGCTGCCACTGCTCCGTGCCCGCCGCGCGATACTCGGGATACTTCAGGCGGCTTGGACTGTGAATGAAGTCGATCAGGCTCGCGCCTTTCGGGCACAGGGTGCCGCGATTGACCGGATGATCCGGGTCGCCTTCAATGTGGATGATGCTGGCTGTGGCGTTCTTTGCTCCGTCGCCCAGACCGTACATGAGAATCCCGCAACCCACCGAGCAGTACGGGCAGGTGTTGCGTGTTTCAGTAGTGCGCGTCAGTTTGTATTGTCGGACTTCGGCAAGTGCGGAGTCCGGCGCGAAGCCCATCAGTGCAAGGCTCGAACCGGCCAGCGTGGATGCCGTTACCTTCAGGAACTGACGCCGGGACATTTGCAGCATGTTCGCCCTCAGCTCGTCGTGGGGTGTGCTCAAAAGTATAAGACCCTTTCGAGCATCGCGTTATTGAGGCTTACCTTGAAGGCTCGCCTCGAACGCTTGCCTTGGCTTGCATCGAACCCGCTCCATTTGATTGGCAATCACCTGGCCGGCTTGCCTGGCCGGCTTGCCTTGCTATAGTGACAGGCATACGGCTTGCGGCAGCCCCGTCGTATCGGGCCCTGCCGCAACGGCACACGCGCACCCCGATGGCGCCGCGACTCTGTCAAGAGACATCATGGACATCGACACGCTATCCACGGACAAACTGCAAACCGCGGCGCGCCAGCAAGCCTCATGGGCGGTCGGGGCTTTCAGGCAGTTTGGCGACGACCGCTGCGCGGCGATGGCCGCGAGCATCGCGTTTTACGCGGCGTTCTCGCTCGCCCCGACGCTCGTCATGGTGATCGCGGTAGCAGGCTGGTTCTTCGGCGCCCAAGCGGCGCGCGGCGAGCTGTTCTCGCATATTCACGGCATGCTCGGTGACGACGCTGCCGCAGGCGTTCAAACGATCGTTGAAAACGCACGTCACAGTGGCAGCGCCGGAGGCATCGCGGCCATCATTTCATTCGCCCTCCTTGCGATCGGCGCCTCCGCCACCTTCTCTTCGCTGAACAGCGCGCTCAATATTGTCTGGCCATTGACCGGTCCGCGTTCATCGAGCGTGATCGCCCTCGTACGGGTACGGCTGATCTCGTTCGGACTCGTGCTCGGCGTAGCGTTCCTGCTGATCGTCTCGCTCGTACTCGACACTGCCATCACGTTCGTTGGTCAGTGGATATGGGGCGACTCCCCGTACGTGGTGATCGGCAACCTGCTACAACTCGGAGTCGGCCTGCTCGTGTTGGCGTTCGCCTTCGCCGCCTTGCTCAAGTTTCTGCCGGACGCAGTCGTGCGATGGCGTGATGCGCTGGTTGGCGGCGCCGTCGCTGCGGTGCTGTTCTCGGCGGGCAAGAAGCTCTTCGCGCTTTACCTCGCCCATGCGGGCATGGCCAACTCGTTTGGCGCGGCAGGTTCGCTTGCGGTGCTGCTGATGTGGCTGTACTTCTCGGCCGTGGTGTTATTGCTGGGCGCGGAATTCTCGGCCGCCCGCGGTCGGCTGCACGATCCGCGCGGCGCATGGGGGCAACTGGAAGAAGCGCCACCGGGCAGCCGGGCGAAGATGGCGTCGGTGCTGGCGGCTTCAACGATGCACGGACAGGCGGCCAGCAACCTCGTGCATCCGGTGAAGGATTTAACGACCACCGATGCGCCGTCACCGGGAGCAGGCTCGACGGCGTTGAGCGCTATGGCATCGCCGGCAGGCGCCCAGCAACCACGCGCGGCCTTCGCCACGCAACGCGGCGAACGGCCGACACGCACCTTGGGTGTCGGCGTCGACACAGCGGCGAAGCTTGGCCGCAAGGTCATCCAGGCCGAGGGACAGGCCACTCGCGCAGCCGCCAGCACCTTGATCGTGGCAGGCCGCAAGGCCGTCGCAGCCGACCGCTACGTCAAGCGGCATGCGTGGGGTTCCGTGCTCGTGGCCGCCGGCACGGCTCTGCTGGTGACCGCTGTTGCAGGCCGCCTGCGCAGCAAGGACGCCCCCGACGTCCAACCGCTCGCCGACGAAAGTTGAACGCGCGCTTGCGTGGCCTCACCAGTAAAAAAGGATAAGAAAGGGGCGTTCACATTCAGGTGAATCTGTCTAGCACGCAGGTCAACTCTTTGTGGCCGCCGCTTTTAAATGGGCGCTGCGGGAAAGGCCCACAAGGTAGACAACAACCTTACAATATACCTCCAAAGCAGACCCTGAATTATGGTCCTGCACCACATGACTATAAACAAAACAACAATATTGAGCTTTTCGGCATTCAATGTTGCCAAAAGAGCAACTATGCCTAATGAGCTTGATACATAAGACTTTTCGGCCGGTGTTACTTTTAGGAGACACTCAATTTTTTTCAGTTCTTACCTACAGACAGCCTGCGTTATTCTCCATTTCGCAACAACGAATCTAATCATCGCGTGGAGAAATGGATGAAAAAAATCGCTCTGACCAGCCTCTCGCTGGCACTTCTGGGTGCTGCGGGCGCAGCTCATGCTCAAAGCAGCGTCACCCTGTACGGCGTGATCGACGACTCGATCATGTACGTGCATAACGACGGCGGCAAAAACCTTTGGCAGATGCAGCAAGGTAACCTGTCCGGTAGCCGCTGGGGCATGAAGGGCACGGAAGACCTGGGCGGCGGCCTTAAGGCGATCTTCCAGTTGGAAGGCGGCTTTGATCCGAATAGCGGCAAGGCAGGTCAAGGTGGCCTCCTGTTCGGTCGTCAGGCGTTCGCCGGTTTGAGCGCAGACCAATACGGTACGGTCACGCTGGGTCGTCAATACGACCCGGTGGTCGACATGGTCCAGGGTCTGACGGGCGACAACTACAGCGAATTCTTCACGACTCCGGGCGACGTTGACAACAACGACAACAGCTCGCGTACGAACAGCGCGGTCAAGTATGTGTCGCCGGTCTGGGGCGGATTCCAGTTCGAAGGCATGTACGCACTGGGCGGCGTGGCAGGCTCGACCGGTTCGGGTCAAACGTGGTCGGGAGCAGCAACGTACGGCACCGGCCCGTTCAACATCGCTGCGGGCTACATCCGCATGGACAACGCGTCGACGCCTGCAGGCCGCGGCCAAACCGCAACGGCAGCACCGGGCTGGGCCACAGGTGCGACGTCGGGCGGCACGTTCGACTCCGTCATCAACAATGCGTACGCATCGGCGAAATCGATCGGCATCGCTTCGGTTGCTGGTCAGTACGTGACGGGCCCGTTCACGGCCAACATCCGTTACAGCAATGCGCAATACAAGCCTGACGCCTACTCGGGCTTCGGTTCGACTGAGCGCTTCAACGTAGCCGCCGGCTTCCTCGGCTATAACGTTACGCCGGCAGCACAGCTGGGTCTGGGTTATACCTACACGCACGGCGCTGGCGACACGTCGGCGACGTACAACCAGGTTTCGTTGGGCGCGGACTACAACCTGTCCAAGCGTACGGACGTGTATCTGATGGGTGTATATCAGCACGCGAACGGCACGCAGCGCACCAGCGCGACGACGACGCAAACTGCAGTGGCCAGCGCGGCCGACTACGGTTTCTCGTCTGACTCGAGCTCGCAGGAAATCGCTGCCCTCGGTATCCGTCACAAGTTCTAATCGACTTGACGGACAGCTGAAGCAGGACGCTGTCGAAAGCCAGCCACAGGCGTTAAGCCGGTGGCTGGCTTTTTTTATGGCTCGAAGGAAGGAAAGAATTCTGCGGACGGTGGTTGCTGCCGGCGCGCCTCTGGCAGCCAGGCGTCCTAGCGCTGCGTCTTGCTCTTCTCAGCTTGCGCGAGCGTCTGCGCAGGTTGCGCGGTAACAGGCTCATCTGCGGCCACTGGCGCACGATGCAGCACCAGTTCGCGCTCACGGCGCTGTAACGGCACGTTGGGCGACGCCTCCCAGTCCGGATCGGGAATCTCGGAGAACACCTGCCGCAGGCGCTCGCCCCAGGTCCGGTGAATCATCTCGAAGTACGCGTTGTCATGATCGATCGAGACGAAACGCGTCACCTTCAGCGAATCCTTTTCGTAGACCAGCAGATCGAGCGGCAAGCCCACCGAAAGGTTCGAGCGCAGCGTCGAATCCATGGAGATCAGCGCGCACTTGGCGGCTTCATCGAGCGGCGTGGCGGGCGTCAGCACGCGGTCGATGATCGGCTTGCCGTATTTCGACTCGCCGATCTGAAAATACGGGTTCACGCTCGACGATTCGATGAAATTGCCCGCCGAGTAGATCATGAACAGATGCGGACGGCCGTTGTTAGCCTTGCCCTTGGCGGCAATCTGGCCGCCCAGAATGAAACTGCAATTGAAGTCGACGCCGAATTCCTGCAAGGCCTCGGCTTCGCGCTGGTGCACGTCGCGCACGGCCTTGCCGATCACGCGCGCCGCGTCTGCCATGGTAGGAGCGGTCCAAAGCGTGGGACGCTCCGGGTCGGTCGGCTCGCTCAACTCCTGCAATACCGCCTGCGTGAGCGACAGATTGCCTGCGCCAAGCAGCGCCAGCATGCGTTCGCCAGGTAGCTCGAACACAGTCATTTTGCGCGCGGTGCTGATGTGATCAACGCCCGCGTTGGTGCGCGTATCGGACAGAAACACGAGTCCCTCGTCCACGCACATCGCCACACAGTAAGTCATAAAGAATATCCGGAATACCTGCAAACGCCGCTATTGTAATGCGGCGCCGCCGTGGACCTGTGGGATGCGTGTGAATTGAGTGACGCGCGGCACAAGTGGCACGTCTACTGTGGCAGCTGCGCACTGACCTTCACTGTTACGTTCAACTTCTCCTCCAGCCCGCCGATGCGCCGGCCACGCACCGGCGCCGCCGCTTCGTAATCGCGCGCCGCGGCCAGCCGGCAATAGATTTCGCTGGCGAAAGCCGCATGCGTGACGTCCACGGAGACCCAGCCGGAGTCGAGCCAGACGTCGACCCATGCGTGACTCGCGCCATGCGGCACGTCGCCGGGTTCGATATAGCCGCTTACGTAGCGCGCCGGGATACCGCGCGCGCGACAGCACGCCAGCATCAGATGCGCGTGGTCCTGGCAGACCCCATTGCCGAGCTCGAGCGCCTGGGCGGCTGTGCTGGTGACCTCGGTGATACCGGGCCGGTATTTGACCCGCTGCACGATCTCCTCTGAGAGCTTGATAAGGCCCGCTGGGGTGGCGAGCGACTCCACCGACCTGGACAGATCACGCACGGCCCCATCGGCCTCGGTCAGGCGCGTGGCGCAGGTGTAATGCTCGAGCGGCACCAGGCCGATCGCGTCGCGCAACTGCCCGTCGACCAGCGGAATCGTGTCGACCTCGCCTGCCACATGAAGGCGGATCTCGTCGTGCGGCTTGTTGAGCACGAGCGTATGCAGCACGTTGCCGTAGGCATCGAAGGTGGCGTCGAGCTTGCCAGGGGCGTCGATGGTCCAGCGCCGCACCACTTGCGCGGCGCCACTTGCCGGCGTCAAACGCAGTTGCTGGATCGAATAATGGACCGTCGCTTCGTAGCGATAGGAAGTGTCGTGGCGGATGGTCAGGTACATAAGGAAACTCCGTCAGGCGACTGGCAGCATCAGATACGTGCGCGCAACCAGATTGCCGAGTTCGAACACGCGGGCGAGGAACTGCGTCAGATAGGCGTGCAGGCCAGCTTCGAAAATCTGCCGGATATCGGAGTACTCCAGTTCGGCGCTGAGCTTGCCTGCGAAACGCTCGCACTGGTTGGAGCCCGTGGTGCGCAGCATCGCCAGATTCTGGCAGACGCCCTCCAGCGACGCGAGCAAGGAGCGCGGCATCTGCCGGTTCAGGATCATCAACTCCACCACGCGGGCTGGCGTCACAACGTCACGATAGACCTTGCGATAAATCTCCAGCGCCGACACCGAACTGAGAATCGAGGTCCAGTAATAGAAGTCTTCGAGCTGACGCGCGGCGTCACGCGAATTCGGCTCGACATCAGCAAAGCGCACGTCAAGAATCCGCGCGGTGTTGTCGGCGCGTTCGAGATAGGTGCCAAGGCGGTTGAAGAAGAATGCGTCGTCCTGTAGCGCGGTGCCGAGCATCACGCCGCGCGAGAGGTGCGAACGGAACTTGACCCATTCGAACAGTTCGTCCGGGTTCGCGGTCAACTTCCCGGCCGCGGTGCGTTCGTTGAATCCGAGCCAGGTGTCGTTGATGGTCTCCCACCATTCGGTGGTCAACGTGCCGCGCACCGCGCGGGCGTTTTCACGTGCAGCCTGCAGGCACGAATGGATGCTCGAAGGATTGGTCGAGTCGGTCACCATGAAGTCCAGCACATGTTCGCGGGTGGGCTCGTCGTAACGCTTTGCGAAGGCCGTCTCGAGTTCGGAGATACGTAGCACCGAACGCTGCGCGCGCGCCTCCTGCTCAGGCGTCTGCGGTAAAAGCAGCGCCTTCAGGTTGATGTCCAGCATGCGCGCCGTGTTCTCGGCGCGCTCCATGTAACGGGCCATCCAGAAGAGGTGGTCGGCAGTGCGACTTAGCATGACGGCTTTCCATGGTTGATGGCGCCAGCCCCTCAGAAAAACGCCGGGCCGTCCCAGGTTTTTCTGCCCCCGTGGGGGGACTGGCGCGAAGCGACAGGTTCGGGATGCTCCCCTCACCCGCGCTGGTTATCCGCTTGCGCCGGCAAACACAGCCGCCGGCTTTCCTCGTTGCAGACGCGGCCGTTTGGCAGTGGCCGCTGCCCTCAGTCGACCATCCACGTATCTTTGGTACCGCCTCCCTGCGATGAATTGACCACCAGCGAGCCTTCCTGCAGCGCGACCCGGGTCAATCCACCCGCGCACATCGTCACAGTCTTGCCGGACAGCACAAACGGGCGCAAATCGATATGGCGCGGCGCAATGCCCGCCTCAACGAACGTGGGACAGGCGGACAGCGCCAGCGTGGGCTGCGCGATATAACCCGCCGGCCGCGCGATCAGACGAGCGCGGAAGTCTTCGATTTCAGCCGCCGTGGAAGCGGGTCCAACCAGCATCCCGTAACCGCCCGCTCCATGCACTTCCTTGACCACCAGTTCAGGTAGATGCGCGAGCGTGTAGGCCAGATCATCCGGCTTGCGGCACTGGAAAGTCGGCACGTTATTGAGGATCGGCTTCTCGCCGAGGTAGAACTCGATCATCTCCGGCACGTACGGATAGATCGATTTGTCGTCGGCGATACCGGTGCCCATTGCATTGGCGAGTGCCACGCGGCCGGCCCGATACGCAGTCAGCAGCCCTGGGACGCCGAGCGCCGAGTCGGCGCGGAACGCGAGCGGATCGAGGAAATCGTCGTCCACCCGACGGTAAATCACGTCGACGCGCTTGGGCCCCTGGGTAGTGCGCATGAACACATAGTTATCGTCGACGAAGAGGTCTTTGCCTTCTACCAGTTCCACGCCCATCTGCTGCGCGAGGAAGGTGTGCTCGAAATACGCCGAGTTGTACATGCCGGGCGTGAGCACCACCACGACCGGATCGTCGACGCCTTCCGGCGCGACCGAACGCAGCGTGTCCAGCAGCAGATCGGGATAGTGCGCAACCGGCGCGATGCGGTTTTGCACGAACAGTTCGGGGAACAGCCGCATCATCATCTTGCGGTTTTCCAGCATATAGGAGACGCCGGACGGGACTCGCAGATTGTCTTCGAGCACGTAGAACGCACCGTCGTCGCCGGCCCGCACCACGTCGACGCCAGCAATATGCGCGTAAACACCGAGCGGCACGTTGACGCCTTGCATCTCCGGCCGGTACTGCGCGTTGGTGTAGACCTGTTCGGCCGGCACGATGCCCGCGCGCACGATATTGCGGTCGTGATAGACGTCGTGGATAAACAGGTTGAGCGCCTGGACCCGCTGACGCAGGCCTGCTTCGAGGCCTTGCCATTCGCCGCGCGGAATGATCCGCGGGATCAGATCGAACGGGATCAGCCGCTCGGTGCCGGACAGATCACCGTTGACTGCAAAGGTGATCCCCACCCGGCGAAACAGGATATCGGCCTCGGCCCGCTTGCGGGCGATGGCCTCGTTGCCCTGTTTAGCCAGCCAACGTTCGAAGCGCGCGTAATGAGGCCGCACGACTTCATCGTGATGACGCATCTCGTCATAGCATCGCATGTCACGCCCCGCTCTTTTTGTCGGATAGAAGGCGAATGCGCTGCGCATTCGGTGTTCAGCAACGATCAAGCAAACGCTATGCCATTGGCTTTCCGCACGCAAAGCTCGCTGGATGCACACGAACAGCGCATCTGCCCGGCATGACTTTCGCACCATCGTACTGCGACGGCTCGCAATGCGCTACTCCGGTGCATCGCGCGCCTCGCAACGGGGTGCGTGGCCCCGCCGCGATCCAGGCGATGCAAAGCGGTGCGGCAATAAAAAATCCCCGGGGTTTTCACCCACGGGGATTTTTGCGCTTCTGGAACTTCGAGCAGTGCGTACTGGCGCGGCGTCTGCTGCGTTGGAAACGGCAGCGTGCCGGGCGCAATTACGAAGCTGCTGCGTCCTTCAGCTTCTTCAGCGGACGTGCCTTGATGCGCACGCTAGCCGGCTTGGCCGGGAACCAACGCTCTTCACCCGTGAACGGGTCTTTGCCGAAGCGACGCTTCTTCGCCGGAACAGCGGTCACGACGATTTTCAGAAGACCCGACAGCGTGAATTCGCCAGCGCCCTTCTTGTGGACTGCGCCGAGGATCGTGTCTTCGAGCGCGGCCAGCACGGCCTTGGCAGCCTTCGGTTCAACAGCAGCACGTTCTGCGACGTGAGCAGCCAGCGAGGCCTTCGTGAAGGTGTCCTTGATCGGCGACGGAGCGCCGGACGCCTTCACGGCGACCTTCTTAGCTGCGACTTTCTTCGCAGGAACTTTCTTCGCAGCAACCTTCTTGGTCGGTACCGTAGCAGCCTTCTTGGCCACCTTTTTTGCGGAAGTCGGCATGTTTCTCCTACCTGTTGTTGGTCAGTGAATGCACGAAACGTTCGCGGTATGCGCACGCTTCAAGGCCGGATTCTACAAGCGGTATAGCGTTTTGCGCGACTCTTTTGTGTATAACCGTTACGGTTTGTTGCGTGGCGGTGACTCTGCAATACATTTTGACTCTTGTTTCAAGGGGTAAACGTGATCTTTCAGATCTGGGGAGATGTCGTCGTTTGCTACTTGCTGGTTTGGAGTTTTGCGGTTTTCGTGAGTTGTTGATGGGCTTTTTGCCTTGCAGGCGGCTGTGTTGGGTTGCTTTATCAAGGGGCCTTTGCTTCGTTTTCTGATTTTCCGTTGGCGTTGGTCCTTCCGCTGTTGGCTCTCGTTTTTGGCCGTTTTCTGATTTCTTGTCGGTCTGTTTGCGTTGGGCCGTCCTTGCTGTTTGCCCTGTTTTTTTGGGCTTTCCCTTCGTGGATTTCCCTCTGTTTGCGTTGCGCTCCCTTTGCTGGTTGGCTAGGTTTTTTGGCCTTTCCTTGCATTCTTATTGGTCTATTAGCGATGCCCCTCTGCGGGGCGGCACTTACTTTCTTTGCGGCCGCAAAGAAAGTAAGCAAAGAAAGCGGCTCACACCGCCAGCCCGTAGGTGTCCACCACTTACGCAGTTCGGGAGTGGTCCGAGACGAGAGGGTCTCTCGTACAGCCCCTCCTCGTGACAAAGCACTCATCCACCCCACTCCGCACTACGTGCGTCGCGGATCGGTTTGCAAGGGAATGCCGGCGCCTGACTTCTCGAGCAGGCCGACGATGTGCCAACACTCTCAGGAACGAGTGCGCCGTCGTGATTAGACGCCCGTGGAATTTATGGCTGAAGTTCGGTTGCGGTCCGCACTCCGGCTGCGGATGCGCTTCGATTGCAGCGGCGGTTCGGTTGCAGCTGCCGTTCGGTTGCGGCTGCCATCCGATCGCAGTTGGGCTTTAGTTATGCCCGACGGCGGGGCGCGCAGCGCGACGCTGGAGCGGATGAGTGCTGTGTCACTGAGTGGGAAAGTGCGAGGGCGGGTCTCGTCTCGGACCAATGCCGGATCACCGGCGAGGTGGACACCTACGGGCTGGCGGTGTGAGCCGCTTTCTTTGCTTACTTTCTTTGCGGCCGCAAAGAAAGTGAGTGCTGCCCCGCACAGGGGCATCGCTAATAAACCAATAAGAACTCAAGGAAAGGCCAAAAACCCAGGGCAACCAGCAAAGACAGGGCAACCCAAACAGACTGATAACAAAACAAGGAGGGGCCCAAAACCAAGGCAAACAGAAAAAGAGCCAACCCCGACAGCCAATCAGAAAACAACAAAACGCACCCACCAAGAGGCGGCCAAAACAACAGCCGCCTGCAAGGCAAAAACCTGATTATTCAACAGCAGAGGCAGAAGCAGCAGCAAGCTCATCAGCCTCATGCCCAGCCCCTACCGCGCGAGCGGTACTAAGATGATGCTCACGTGACAACCGGTTCATCAACGGCAACAACAACACGGCAACCAGCGCGCCAAGCGCAGCAAGCCACCCTAACCCCATGAACAGCTTCGTATAGAGCGGCAACGACTGTAGCGGATCAAGATCCCCCGCCGGCATCTGCGCAAAATTCGCCACCACGCTGCCGAGATACCCCGACACGCCCGACGCAACAAAATACGCGCCCATCAAAAAGCCGCTCATCCGCGCCGGCACGTAACGCGCAATCATCGCCAGTCCAAGGCCGCTCACCAGCAACTCGCCAAGCGAATACAACCCGTAGCCGCCCACCATGAACCACGACGACACCCGTCCGTCCACCGCATAACGACCGCTCACCGCGTAGACGAAGAATCCCGCTGCCACCACGACAAAACCAACTGCGTACTTCGCCGCGACCGAGATGTCTTTGCCACTTCGCGCCGACTTCGTATACAGCACGGCAAGGATCGGGCTCAGCAGCATGATCCAGATCGGATTGAGCGCCTGAAACTGCGCCGCGCTCCACGTGAACAGCGACACCCCGAACAGCGAAAACTGCGGATCAACGTTGCGCACCGCAAACAGCGTGAGCGAAGTCGACATCTGCTGGTAGAAGATGAAAAACAGAATCGCCTGCAACGTCAGCACCAACGCCGCGATAAGACCCGCGCGCTCCGAGTGCTCGCACTTCATCAGCATGTAGCCGAAGATGCCCAGAATCGCAATGCCAGCTGCGTACACGCAAGCCACCGCGACCGCCTTGTGCTGCAGTACGAACATCGTCGCCAGACCCAAGACGACACCGCCGACCAGCACCGCCGCCACCCGCTTCCAGCGAATCGGCTCGGAATCCGGCGCGGACCCCACATGCTCCAGCGTGCGGAACATGATGAAGTAGTTCACCACGGCGAGCAGCATGCCCGCACAACAGACCGCAAACGCTGCGTGCCAGCCCCAGTGATCCTTGATCCAGGGCGTCGCGAGCATCGATATCGTCGAGCCGATATTCACCGCCATGTAGTAAATGGTGAATGCACTGTCGATCCGCGCATCATCGCCTTCGTAAATCCGCCGGACGAGATTCGCTGCGTTCGCCTTGAACAGGCCATTGCCCACCACGATCACGCCAAGCGAAGCGTACATGTAGTTGAGCTGGTCGTTCGGCATGGCAAGCATCAGATAGCCGCAACACAGCACGAGCGCGCCGAACACCATCGTGCGGCGACTTCCCAGAATCTTGTCGCCAATCCAGCCGCCTACCGACGGTGCGGCATAAACCAGCGCGGTGAAGGCGCCCCAGGTGAGCGTGGCGTGGCTGTCGGTAAAGCCGAGCTTGTCGATCATGAACAGCACCAACAGCGCGGCCATCCCGTAGTAGCCGAAACGCTCCCACATCTCGATCAGGAAGACCGTCGAAAACGATCGAGTCTGGGATACGGTTGAATTCATCATCTACCTCGTGTTCTTTATGATTGCTTCGGCGCGCCGATCAAGCGGCGTGTCGCTGGAAACTGGGGGTGGAAAGCGTCGGCTCGTCACCTTTCGATAGAGCAGTCCGCTAATCCGGAACGGGCCCTATGATAAGGCGCGGTAAGCACAATGGCCCCGCTGGGCACGTAGCGCTAGCGAGTGACATCAAGCGGCGGCCCGGCTGAGCGGGCGCTGGAAGAGGCGTGGCGATACGGATCACTATTCATCTCACGTTGGCGGCGGTTCGGGTAAAACGCGCCGCATCGATATCCGGGCGCAGGATCACTGCGCGCGGGATTGCGCACTGCAAGCAGACCGAAAGGTTCGGCCGCCCGCAAGCGAGCGCGATTCTCCTGAGCATCGCCAGCTTCGTCACTCAGGGAATTCACTGAGGCGTACCACCCTCTGTAATGACAATCGTGCATTTTGCCGAGGCTTGCCGCGCGATATCATCCATGAATCCGCGATGCATGTATTAATCGTGCGTCCGGCGCATCAAAATGTTCGAATCCGCGAAAGCCGCTCTATTCAGCGTTTGCGGTGTTTTCAAACCCGTCCGCCCGACAGGAAATTTCGAAACGAATCCTGCTTCTGGCAACATAGCGCGTTGTTTCAAGAAAAATGCCGCTCCGGCATAAGCTCGCAATCTTGATATTCTGCAAGACTATCAAACTTTGTTTACCAACATCAAACATTTTTGACGGGCTGATTCGTCCTGCTATGGTCACGAAAACTGAAAACAAAAATCCGGCACTGGAGTTGGGCAGCAAGATTCGCGCGCTTCGGCAACGTCTGAAGCGCACGCTCGACGAAACGGCCACAGCGGCGCGCATTTCCAAACCTTTTCTGTCACAGCTCGAGCGCGGCCTCGCCACGCCCTCGCTAACCTCGCTCGCAGGCATCGCCAACGCGCTGGGCGTGACCGTGCAGTACTTCGTCGATACACCCAGCGAGGAACGCTCGGTGAGCCGTGGCAATCAACTGAAGTTTTTTGGTTTCGCGGATTCGGCCAATCTGTTCGCCCGGTTGACCAATCTGACGGGCGGGCGTCAGCTTGAAGCCATTCTTGTCAAAATGCCGCCGGGGCAGAAACGCTCCGAGGTCAATACGCATGCGGGCGAAGAGTTTCTCTATGTGATCAGCGGCAAGGTGTCGTTGACCCTGGAGGGAAAAACGTTCGCGCTGCAGGCAGGTGACAGTGCGCACTACGAATCGACGGTGCCGCACAGTTGGGCAAATACTGCTCGTGGCGAGTCGCTGGTGGTGTGGGTCGGCACGCCCAGACTGTTCTAGCCGGCGCAGGCACTCGGCAGTGCCTGGCGTCAGGATGGAGAAAGCCTGCATGCCCCTTACTCAGGATGACTATGGACTAGCGACTTCCGCCGGAGACCGGGCTCAGGCCTGAACTCCGATTCAGAAAAACACTGACAGCACGACCGCCAGCCAGACGGCGGTCACGCCGCCGAGAAACAGGCGCCGCGCGACCCGGATGCCATCATCGCTGCTCTCCACGTCGACCGGACGGGTGGCGGTCCACGGTACGAGCGCCAGGCAGGCAAAGCCCGCCACTGCCAACGCAACGACGAGCCCGTCCAGAAACCGCCAGGGCACCGCCTCGTGAATCCCCCAATACCCGAGATAGACGATGCCGATCGAGAACGTCGTCGCCGAAGCGGAACTCAATGCAACCACCGACCCCGTTGGACTCGGCATCATGCTCTCCTGTCGACCAGAGTTAGCGCTTTAGCGCTTACTCTGGTCCCATGCACAGCGGTCGACCAGAGTTGGCGCTATAGCGCTTATGTCGATCCGGAGTTAGTGCTTCAGCACTTACTCCGGTCCCACGCAGAGCGCCCCGATCCCATGCACTTAGTTGCGGTCGTGCGGCTCGCGCCGCATGGCGAATGGGACAATTCTACTGCACGGCATAAGCCGCCCGTCCCCCAATGCCCCGGCCACAGCGGCCTGCTAACCGCGTCCTATGCCGAGCGCGCCTCGCGTAACTCATACGCCTTCAGGTGGTTATATGCGACGCGTAGCAACGAGAACCCCACGTCCCGTTGCTGTGCGGGACCGCCCCTTTGCAGCAGATCGCCCAGGACATGGTCGGCTTCCGTGCGTGAATGGTTTTCCACGTCGCGCAGCATCGACGCTGTCAGCGGTGAGGGCGTGAACAACATCTTGTTGGCGCGCGCGTCAAATTCCGCTCCCAGCGTAAAGCCGTTGTGCTGTGCCACGGCACGGCATTCGCCAAGCATGGCCTCGATGGCGCGCCTGCCGTCCGGCGCCCCCAGAATATCGCCAATCGATGCGCGAAACAGGCACGTGCAGGCCGCCAACGTGGCAAGGAACACCCACTTCTCCCACATGGTCAGCAGGGTCACGTCGCTTGCCGCGACATCGAAGCCGGCTACCTTCATCACGTCGGCGATCGCCTGCACGCGCGCAGACACGCCGCCTTCCAGTTCACCAAACGTCAAGCCCGCCGAGTCGTTCAAATGAACAATTTCGCGCTCGGCGTTCAACGTCGCGGCAATCAGGCATACGCCGCCCAGGACGCGCGCCGCGCCGAACTTTTGCGTGAGCACCTCAATATGCCGCATGCCGTTGAGCAAAGGCATGATCACGGTATTGAGACCGACTGCGGGCGCGAACGAGTCGATTGCATCGTCCAGGTTGTAGGCTTTGCAACTCAGTATCACCAGATCGAAGGGCTCGGCAATCGCCTCGGCCTGCACGGTCTTCACATCGCGCAACGTCAGGTCGCCCCGCCCGCTCTTGATCACAAGGCCCGCGCGGCGCAGTTCTTCAGCCCGTCCCGCCCGCACCAGGAACGTAACATCACGTCCCGCAGCGGCCAGCCGGCCGCCAAAGTAGCCCCCTACCGCACCCGCACCTACGACTAGAATTCGCATCATTGTCTCTGGAGTTGATCCGTTATCCGGTTGACGGCCACGATGTGCAGCGGCAACCTTTCGGCTGCACAACAGTACACCCTGACGATCTGTGCCGACGCGCGGCAAGCCACGCGTCGCTCGCGTCAATGTAGCAAAAAATTCCTGTTTGCATGAGCGTGCCGTGCAGCGCACTGCCGCGCGCCAAGCTTCTCGCGGCGCCAACTCTCGTGCTTATAGCGGGGCGGTCAACCCAGCTTTGAAGTGGGCGCCGTGCTGTCCGCGGGCACATCCCAACCGCCGCCGAGCGAACGGTACAACGCCACCGCTGCGAGCGCGTGCTCGCGCCTGGCCTGATTCAGCGACTCCGAATCGCGCAAATACGCTTCCTGCGCGGCGAGCACATCGAGAAAGCTCGACGCGCCGTCCTTGTACAGTTCGGTAGACAGGTGCAACGCTTGATCCGAGGCGTCCAGTGCGCCGCCCAGGCGATCCACCTGCACCGCGTCGTTCACCAGATCGCTACGGGTGTCCTCCACCTCCTTTAATGCCTGCAGCATGGTTTGCTGCAAGCCGAGTTGCGCCTCACGCATCTTGCTTTCGTTCTCGTCGATATTCGCCGTGATCCGCCCGGCGTTGAAGATCGGACTCGTCGCGCTCAATGCGGCGCTAAAAAGGTTGTCCGTCAAGGTCGGCAAGCCCAGATAAGACGATGCCAGCAGGCCGTCCGCGAGATTCAGCTTGAACTGCGGGTAGCGCTGCGCCTTCGCGGCCCCCACTTGTGCCGCGCGCTCTTCGACGCCGGCGTATGCCGTACGCACGTCGGGCCGCCGTAGCAGCGCATCGGACGGCAAAACCTGCGGCACGCTCTGCGCCGGCACCGGAATCGCGCGCGTATCGGCGAGCAGAGGAGTGCCGAAGCTTTCCGGCGTGCGCCCCGAATAAACGGCGATCAGGCTCATCTGATGCTGAATCGTCGACTGCACCCGCGGAATCTGTGCCTGCAGATCCTGCAACTGGTTTTGCGCGCGGGCAACATCGAGCTGCGTCGAAAGCCCGTAGTGCAGACGCTCCTGAGTAAGTTTCAGCGCCCGGCTTCTGATCTGTTCGTTGTCGTTGAGTATCTGCAACTCTGACTGCGCCCAACGCAGATCGATGTACGCCGCCGCCGTGTTGGCAGCGAGCGCCAGCCGCAATTCGTTCAGCGCCCCCTCGCGGCCCGACTCCTGGGCCTGCGCAGCCAGTACCGCCAGGCGCTCGCCACCGAACACGTCCGGCGTCCAGCTCGCCGCCACGCCAAACCCGGCCTGGCGGACATAACCCAGCGGCGGGGGAGCATTGAGCCGCTCGTCGCTGGCAATCGCGGTGGCGTCCAGTTCAGGCAGCAGATTCGAGCGCTGCTGTGTCGTAATGGCTTGAGCCTGCTTGACACGCTCCACCGCAGCCTGGACATCCAGATTGCTGTTTAGCACGGACGCAACCAATTGATGCATGACCGGGTCGCCGAACTGTGCCCACCAGGCGTTGGCATCCGCGGTGTCTTGCGGCGCGGCTATGCTCCATGCGTCGGGCGCCACCGTTTGCACCGTGCGCGTCAGGTCTGCGTGAGTTTCCGGCTGCACCGCACAGGCGGCAAGGCTCAGCAGCACAGCGCTCGCAAGAGCCTTGGGAACGATTGTTTTCATCTTGTGGTCCTCAATGGGCGTCAGGCGGCGGCGCGGCGGTGAGACCAAACGGGCGCGAAAACGCCACGCTCACCAGACCCACCACAAAGCAAAGTGCAACCGCAAGGAAAGCATCGGAAAAGGTCAGTACCAGGGCTTCACGCATCAACAGCGAGTGAAGCAGACCCAGACCGGCATTGGCGGCATTGAGCGCATCGCCGCCTGCCGCCCCAAGTCGGGCGCTCTGTTGATGCAGCAGCGCTTCGACCACCGGCCGCCCAGCGGTCACATGTTCGTCGAGCCGTTCGTAATGCAGATTCAGGCGGTCATTGAGCATGGTGCTGCTAACGGCGATGCCGATCGCGCCGCCCAGATTGCGCATCAGGTTGAAGAGCCCACTCGCCGAGCGCAGCCGCGACGGCGGCAGCGAACCGAGCGCCATCGTCACGATGGGCGGCACGCAGAATTGCTGGCCAATACCGCGCAACGCCTGCGGTAACAGCAATTCCCGCCAGCCCCATTGACTGGTGAGCGGCACGTACAGATAACAGCCGAGGCCAAAGCATACGAGCCCGAACACCATCAACCAGCGCATGTCGATCACACGTGCGAGCGTCGAGTACGCGGCCAGCGCCATCAACTGGAAACAGCCCACCGAGAGCAGCGCCAAGCCGATCTGCAGCGAATCGAAGCCACGAACACGCGCGAGGAACACGGGCGTCAGATACACCGTGCAGAACAGCCCGATCCCGGTGATAAACGACAGCAAACTGCCGATGCCGAAATTGCGGATCGCAAGCGCGCGCAAATCGACAATCGGCTCGTTGGCGGTAAACGCGTGAACCAGAAACAGGAAGCCGCAGATCGCCGAGATCCATGTGCACAGCACAATGACGTCGTCGCCAAACCAGTTCTTGCGCGGGCCTTCTTCCAGCACATACTCGAGGCAGCCGAGGAAGCCCGACATCAGCAGCATTCCCAGGTAATCGCCCTTCTTCAGCAACGACAGATCGACTTCATCGATATGGACGAACTTGGGCACCATCACCGTGACGAAAATGCCGGGCACGAGATTCAGGTAGAACAGCCAGTGCCATGACCATTGCGACGTGATCCAGCCGCCGATCACCGGACCGATGGTCGGCGCCAACGATGCCAGCGCACCAATCGTGGTCGACGCGATCAGGCGCTGCTTGCCCGGAAACAGCACGAACGCGGTGGTAAACACGGTCGGAATCATCGCGGCGCCGAGCGCGCCTTGCAGGCCGCGAAACACGATCATCGAATTGATGTCCCACGCCATACCGCACATCATGCTGGTGATCGTGAAGCCGAGCGCGGAGAAGGCGAACAGCCAGCGCGTCGAGAAAACGCGCGTGAGCCAGCCGGACATCGGAATCACCAGAATTTCAGCGATCAGATACGAGGTCTGAACCCATGAGAGTTCATCCTGGCTGGCCGACAAGCCGCCGCCAATGTCCCGCAAGGAAGAGGCGACGATCTGGATATCCAGCGTCGCCATGAAGAAGCCGAGACACATCAGCGCGAACGCAAAGGCGCGGGTGCGGATGGGCTGGTCGGCGGGATTTGACGTTGGATGCGTCATGGTGCTCCTGGCTGCGCTCATGTAGCACTCGCCCGCGGATTACGAATGCGCCGGCGTGCTGCCGGTGTCGACATGCACCTTCACCGTCGCCGACAACCCGGGCCTCAGCACACCTTGCATGTCCTTTGGGACATCGAGCCGAACCCGTACCGGCACCCGCTGGACGATCTTCGTGAAGTTGCCGGTGGCGTTTTCGGCCGGCAGGACGCTGAACGTGGCGCCGGTGGCGGGCGCGAGACTGTCCACCACGCCATGCAGCAAACGATTCGACGCGTCGAGCGCGACGTCGACTGGATCGCCGACCTGCATCTTCTTCAACTGGTCTTCCTTGAAGTTCGCATCGACCCACAAGCCAGTCGAGGGCACGATCGTCAGCAGCGAAGTGCCGATATCGGCGAGCAGCCCGACCCGCGCGGTCCGGTTGCCGACGTAGCCATCCACCGGTGAACGGATCGTGGTGTATTCGACATTCAACTCCGCCACTCGCTGCGCGGCTTGTGCCGTCGCCACGCCAGCCTGCGCCGCGCCGATCTGCGCATCGAGCACCGTGATCTCACGCTGGGCAGCCAACAGGCCGGCGGCGCTGCGATCCACCGCGGCGTGGGCTTTCACGAAATCCGCGTCGGCGCGCTCTACCAGCTGATTTGACACCGCCTCGTCTTTGACCAGTTCACGGTAACGAGTCTGATCCTCAGCACTGCGGGTCAATTCGGCACCCGAGGCCTTCACTTCGGCCGCCTGCTGGCTGATCGTCGCCAGTTGCAGCGACTTTTTGGCCTGCAATTCCGTGACGGCCGCCTCAGCACTGCGCACGTCGGCACTCGCCTGGGCAAGGCGCGCATCGTAATCGCGCGCGTCGAGCCGGATCAGCACCTGGCCTGCCTGCACGTACTGGTTGTCCCGCACCAGCACGTCGGTGACAAAGCCATTCACTTTCGGCGCCATCACTGTCACGTCACCGCCGACGTAAGCGTCGTCCGTGGTCTCGAAGAAACGCCCGACGATGAACCAGTAGGACACCGCCGTCGCCAGCACTACCAGCACGACGATCACGGCGAGGCGCATCCACGGAATGCGGCGGGCGGGTTGCGCCAGACCGGCGGCACTAGGCGGTGCAAGAGACGAGGGAGTAGTGGACATGATTTTGTGTGCGTATGCACAAAATGGCGTTAAAAAAGGGCGTGCTGCGCACGCCTACTAATACCGAATACATCTAGGTTCCGACCGGATCCTTCATGATGTCCAGCAACTCACGCCGCAGCGACGCCGAACGATCCACGCCAAAGCGACGCTCGAACTCTTCCTGCGCGGCCTTCCAATGCGCCCGAGCCGCGGCGAGTCTCGCCTCGCCGGCCGGCGTCAGGCTAAACGCCAGTTCCCTGCCCTGCGCCGGCATGCTGCGACTGCTTACCAGTCCATCGCGCTGCAACGGTTGAACCGTGCGCACCAGCGTGGTCCGCTTGAGCATCGTCGTGTTAGCCAGTTGCTTCATGGTCATTGGCGCGTTGTCCCTGATCCGACGCAGAATCGAGAACTGCGTGATAGTCAGCCCCACCCGCGCGAGATGCCGGTCATACAGTTGCGACACGTAACGCGCCGCCTGACGAATCGCAAAGCAATCGTCGTCGGGCAACGTGTCAATACTGTCGAGCGATTCGTTTAAGTGCATACACACTCTGACTGGTACAAGACGAGCCGCGATTTCGCTGCATCGTCTCCGTTGATCGGTTTTTGTTTCTCGGCAAGCAGTTGAACCGCTGCTGCCTGCGGACTTTATCCGGTTTACTCTGCAGTCAAACCAAACAGCTCTTTGCGCAATGCCTTGGCCCTTGAGTGGCCGAACTTCCCTTCGAACTCGGCCTGCGCGTTGCGCCAGGCAGCGGCTGCTTGCGTGAAGGTGCGCTTGCCGCCTTCGGACAAGCTGAAAAGATAGGTACGGCCATCGTGCTCCGATGCCTCGCTCACCACCAGACCATCGCGTTGCAGTGGCTTGAGTGCGCGTACCAGCGTCGTGCGCTCCATCACCATCGCGTCCGCCATCTCGACCATCGTGGCCGGCGCCGTGGCGCGGGCGAGCTTCGCCATGATCGTGAATTGCGCAGCCGTCAGCCCTACCTCGCCCAGATGGCGCTCGTAGATCTGTGTCACATAGCGTGCAGCCTGCCGCAGCGCGAAGCAGTTGCACTCGTCGTAGGAAGGTCCATTCATGGATTGCAGTCTATATGTGCGTACGCACAGAGTCAAGGCACGAGTGAATTGAAATGTCATTGAAATGCACTTGTAATTTTTCAAGATACGACATTACAATTGCTTACAGTCCGGATCGGGGCCGGACGGCGAACAACATACGGCGAGCTCAGGTGCCCGCAGCTGGCGCGTGCCACCTGCCGCAACCGAACTATTTCTGACGCGCGAGGGACCACCACGTCATGTCAACGATTACTACCAGCACGATGTCCGCCACCTCGACCACTACGTCGATTCAGGATGCCGCGCAATCGCTCATCAGCGGTTCGACCCAGTCCAACACTGACGTCAACGCGCTCGTCTCGGCATTGGTGAACGCCAAAGTGGCCGGCAAGACCGCGTTGCTCACGAGCCGCGCCACGCGCGACAACAACCAGTTGACTGCAATCGGCACGCTGAAATCGGTGCTGTCGTTGATGCAAAGCGCCATGACGCCGCTAGCTAACGGCAAAGCCTTCTCCAGTTTCACCGCGACGGCCAGCGGCAAGGGCCTCACGGCGAGCACCGGCAACGGCGCGGTGGCGGGCAGCTATGTGGTCGGAGTCGACAACATCGCCACCTCGCAGTCGATTACTTCGGATGCTTTCGCGGCGAAAAGCGCACTGGGCTCGGGGTCACTGACCTTGTCGCTGGGCGGCAAGAGCACCACCGTCACGATCGATCGCAGCCGCAGCACGCTCGCTGATATCGCCTCCGCCATCAACTCCGCATCCGGCAATCCGGGTATTTCAGCGACGGTCGTCAACAGCGTGGATGGCGCGCATCTGCTGCTGCATTCCACTTCGACCGGACTCGCCAATGGCATCAACGTGACGGTCAACTCAGACGACACGGATCTCAACAAGCTGAACGTCAAGACCAGCATCTCGACCGACTCGGCCACCACCACCGTCGATGAAGCCTTTCACTGGAAGCAGAGCGTCGCCGGACAAGACGCACAGCTGAACATTTCCGGCATGCAGGTTACGAGCCCCACTAATTCGGTCTCGACGACCATTGACGGCCTGACGCTGAACCTGTCTGCGGATTCTGAAGGCACGACACAAACGCTGAGCGTCGCACCGGATGTCACCGACCAGAAAGCCGCGATTGGCTCATTCGTGACGGCGTACAACAATTTCGTCACGACGGCCGCGTTGTTTACGGGCTTCGACTCCACCAAAAAGGCGGGCGCCCAAGGCGGCGTACTGCTGGGCGATTCGGCGCTCAATGCCATCCACAATGCGCTGACTGGCGCGCTGAGCGCAGCGTCGAGCCACGGCGGCAACCAGAGCAGCGGCGCGGCTAGCCTCGCGGGAATCGGCATTACGTTTCAGAAGGACGGCACGCTCAAGATCGACGACGCCACGCTGACTAACGCGTTGACGAATAACGCACCAGCAACTGCGGCGCTCTTTAGCGGGAAGAACGGTTTGGCGGCGTCGATGAACGCCTCCATCACGTCGTTTCTGCAAACCGGAGGAACGCTGGATGCGCACACCAATGCTCTCAATGCGGACCTGAAAGCCGTGAGCAGCCAGCAAACGCAGCTCACGGATTACACGGACAAGCTCACCAAGTCGTACAACCAGCAGTTCACCGCGCTCAATACGCTAATGACCCAGATGAGCCAGAACGGCGACTACCTGACCGCACTGTTCGGCGGGAAAAACAGCGCCGGGGCGCTGGCCAACAATAAGTAGTCGGTCACGACGCCGTCGGAGCGGCCACTCCATCTTTTGCGTCGAAGGACGTTCTCATGCGCGCGACAACACCGCCTGCAGGAATGCACGCGTACGCGGCTGCGTCGGCGCCGTAAAGATTTCCGATGGCGGACCGGCCTCGACGATCACACCGCCGTCCATCACCACCACTACATCCGCAACTTCCTTGGCGAAGCCCATTTCGTGGGTGACGACCACCATCGTCATGCCTTCGCTCGCGAGCAATTTCATCACCTGCAACACTTCGCCGACCAGTTCTGGGTCGAGCGCCGAGGTGGGTTCGTCGAACAGCATCACGCGCGGCTGCATGGCCAGCGCGCGCGCAATCGCGACGCGCTGCTTCTGGCCGCCAGAAAGGCTCGCGGGCATCGCATGCGCCTTGTGTGCAAGGCCCACTTTTTCGAGCAGCGCCAATGCCGCCGCCTCGGCATCCGCCTTACTGGCGCTCCGCAGCATGCGCGGCCCTACCGTGATGTTATGCAGGACCGACAGATGCGGAAACAGATTGAACGACTGGAATACCATGCCCACTTCAGTGCGAAGCGCATTGAGCGAGCGTTCTTTGAGCATCACACCGTGATCCACCAGACGGTGCCCGCAGATATCGACGGTGCCGCCCTCCGCTTGCTCCAGACCATTGCAGCAGCGCAGGAACGTGCTCTTGCCCGATCCGCTCGGCCCGATCGCCACCACCACTTGCTGAGGCTGAATGTCGAAGTCGATGCCATTGAGAACCACGTGCGACCCAAACGACTTGGTCAGCCCGCGAATCTGCACGATGGGTTGAGATACCGGTTGAGATTCGGATTGATTGAGCGTGTTCATTGCACCATGCCTCCTGCACGCAACCGACGTTCGACGCGGTGCAACGCGTAATTGGTCGCCTGCGTCAGCACGAGATACACCAGCGCGATAACCAGGTACACCTCGAGCGAACGGTAAGACACGCTGATGATTTTTTGACCTTCGTGCATCAGGTCGTCGATAGTCAGCAATGAAACCAGCGCTGAGTTCTTGATCAGCGCGATGAATTCGTTGCCGAGCGGCGGAATCATCCGCACGATCGCCTGCGGCAGAATGATGGCCCGCATCGCCTGCCCTGAGGACATGCCAATCGAGCGCGCCGCTTCCATCTGTCCACGGTCGACAGATTGAATCGCGCCGCGCACGATCTCCGAGACGTAGGCTGCCGAATACAGCCCCAGCCCAAGCACGCCGCACACGAAGGCCGGCAACAGGATGCCGAACTGCGGCAAGCCGAAGAACAGCAGGAACAGTTGCACGAGCAACGGCGTGCCACGGAAAAACGTCAGGTACGCGGTGCAAAAACCATACACGACGCGGCGCTGCGGCGTCAGCCGACCAATCCCGATCAGCAGGCCGAGCACGCAACTTAGCGCGAGCGCGGCCGCCGTCACTTCCACCGTGACAAGCGCGCCGTGCAAGATGTCGGTCCAGCCGGCCAGCACCGGCGAAAAGTCGAGTTCCATCTGCGTGACTCAGCCGGTCATTGCGCTGAAGCGCCGAACCATTTGTGAACGATCGCCGCATAGGTGCCGTCGGCCTTGATCTTTTCCAGCGCCGTATTGAGCGCCGTCTTCAACTCCGGCTCGTCCTTGCGCACGGCAATGCCGTATTGCTCCGTCGTGAGTTGCTGAGCGATCACACGAAAACCGCCGCGCGTTTTAGCCAGCTGATACGCCGCCGGCTTGCCGGTCACCGCCGCGTCAGCACGGCCGATGCCCACCAGGTCGAACATCTCCTGATTCTTCTCGACTTCGACGCGCTGCACTTGCGGATAGTTGTCGCGCAGGAAGTTGACCGATTTCGTCCCCACCTGCACCGAGACCTTCTTGCCGTTGAGGTCGGTCAGCGTCTTGATCGGCGAATCTGTTTTCACGAGCGCGACGAGGCCGCCAGCGTAATAAGGCTCGGTGAAATCGACCACCTTGGCGCGTTCATCGGTGATGTAGATCGCGGAGATGGCAACATCGAAACGATGGGCGATCAGACCGGGAATCAGCCCCTTGAAGTCGATATCGGTCCACTGAACCGTCTTGCCCATTGCCTTGGCGAGCGCGTTCATCATGTCGATATCGAAGCCGGTACGCGCACCGTTCTCGGTGAATTCCATCGGCGGGAAGGTGGCGTCGGTGGCGACTTGCAGCACGTTCGAAGCTTGCGCCGAAGCCGCCCCGGAGAAGCCGGCCAGCGAGGTGGCTAGCGTGAGGCAAGCGACAGAGAACAGGCGTTGCAGTTTCATGGCGGAGCTCCTTGGAGGATCGAGTCGGGATCGTGTGGATCAGTAGAGGATCAAGGTCGGGCAGATCATTCGGTTTGCAGATGTTCGGAAATGGCGCGGGCGGTGCGCAGCGTCGCGTCGATAAATTGCGTTTCGCGACCGGCGGCGCGGCTGGACGGCGCCATCAGCGTGATCGACGCGCTGCAGCCCGACGCGCGTCCGCCACGGTGAAAGATCGGCGCGCTAACGCCCCATACGCCGGGGTCGACTTCGCTGTCGCTCGTGGCGTAACCCTGCGCGCGGATTGTCGAAAGTTCGGCTTCGAGGGCGGCACGGGCGGCGTCATCGGCGTTGAAAGTGCTGCCCAGCACTTCAGTGAGGGCCTTGTCGTTCATAAAAGCCAGCAGCGATTTCGCCGATGCGCCGGCTTTCAGTGGAACCGCACGGCCCTTTTCGAAGGAGCAGCGCAACGAGTGCTGACTCTCTACCATTTCCAGGCACATCACCTGGTTCTTTACGGCGACGACCAGACCAATGCTTTCCTGTGACGCACGTGCGAGTTGCTGCATCTCGCTGCGGCTCGCTTCGACGAGCAGCGAATTGACGTCGAAGCCCAGCGCAAGCTGCAAGCTGATCGGGCCCGGCGCATAGTGCCCCGCGTTTTCCGCGACGAAACCCCAGCGCTTGAGCAGGCCGATCTGCCGGTAGAGGGTGCTTTGCGCGAGTCCGGTAATGGACTGCAGGTCCTTGACCGACAAGGCCTTGCCATGACTCGCGAGCGCTGCGAGCACGAGCAGCACACGTTCCGCACCGGTGACATTCTGTTGCCCGTTCACGGCGACCACACCACGAATAACGATGCGCTCAGGATGCCAGAACGTTCTCAGATTTCAAAAATCCATTTCCCATTGGGTGGGAATGGATCGAGGGGGTTTTCCCCGTAAAGACCTCACAACGCCAGCACACTCACCCCCACCTCAACCCGATGTGCACCGCCGCCCAGAATCATTCCGCGCAATAGCGACACATCGCTGTAATCGCGGCCAATCGCTAGCGTCACATGGTCCATATCGGCGAGCACATCATTCGTCGGATCAAGATCGATCCAGCCACTGCCCGGGCAATACACCGATACCCAGGCATGCGAAGCATCCGCGCCGATCAACCTCGGCTGTCCCGGCGGCGGATCATTGCGCAGATAGCCGCTGACATAGCGTGCGGGTAGGCCAAGCGAGCGCAGGCACCCAATCATTACCTGAGCGAAGTCCTGACACACGCCGCTCTTCAACTCGAATGCACGTTCGGCCGGCGTGTCGAACATCGTCGCTGATGGCTTGTAGTCGAAGTCATCGTGAATGCGGTGCATCAGGTCAATCGCGCCGGCCGCTATCGGCATGCCGGGCGTGAAACTCGGCAATGCGTAAGCGCGCAACGCGGGTCGCAGCGCCACGTTGGGCGACGCAAAACAGAACTCGGCCTCTGGCCGAAATTGGCCGCCCACCCGAAAACGTAACGGATCGGCCACGTCTTCCCACTCTGGCGTCGTATCCGGATCGAGCCGGGTCCAGCGCGGCGTCAGTTGCACAGTCGTTTCGCTGACCAGTTGCAGGCGTTCGTGCGGTGCATCGAGCGTGAAATAAAGCACGTCATTGCCAAACGCGTCGATCCGGCTATGCAGGTAGGACGGCTGGGGCTCGATCGTCTCCTCGTGCGAGATCACCCGCTGCCACGAACAGACCAGCGGCCGGATCGTCGCCAGATGCTGCGCGGTTTCGACGAACGTCGAATAGCGGTACGTGGTGCGGTGCGAGACCGACAGAATGGTCTGAGCGGTCTTCAAGATGACACCTGCGAAGCAACGGTATTGGCGTGACTGAAATAGCGTGCGCTGATCTCATTGGCTGCCGCGCCGACAAACGCGCCCAGTTCGTCGCATACCTGAATAACCGCCGTATACGCGCCGTTTTCGTCGGTTTCGCACAAATTCTCGAGCGAAGGAAGCGTGTCCGGCGGCGGCATCAGTTCGACAAACGACCGGTGCCGCGTGCCACTTGCTGCAATCGAGATCTCGTCCAGTTTGCCGCACAGGCGTTCATAAATGCCGTACAGCCCGCGCGGATTGGTGGGTTCGATCACCAGCAGATCGAGCAGCGCCGGCACTTCGAGGCGTCCCGGGTACAGCGAGCGATAGGTCAGCGTACTGTCGAACAGTTGCAGCAGCAGATCAAAACCGGCCGGCGTCGCCAGTTGACCCTTGTCGGCGACCACGCGCAGGAACGACGTCATCGCCGACACCCGCTCGATGTGTCGGCCCGCAAACAGCAGCCGCCACGCTTCATCACGTGTCATGCGGTCACCCTGCGCGCCACTGATGGCAGAAAGCTGGGTAGCCAGATGCTCCAGGGCATCCATCAGCGTGACACGATCGTAGCGGTCATAACGCGTGCTGCCGTGAGCGGATGTACCACTGGCCCCGTTAGAAGCGACTGCGCCGTTCGCACCCGCCGTCGATACCAGCGGCGGCATCAACTTCTGCAACGCATCGCGGAAGTCATTGCGGGCCGCGAGAATCGTGCGCCAGTGATCGTTCGACAGCCTGCCGCGAATCTCGCCGCTCGAGCGCGCCTGGGCGGCGAGCACCTGGCCAATGCTGGACCCACCGGTCGCTTCATGCAGATTCGCCACCAGCGAGCGCTCGAAAGATTGCAGCGAATCGTCTTCACGCACATCGCCGGATTGCACCAGCCCACAGTACAGCGCCAGTTCGACGAGTGTTTCGAACATCGCGTTGGCATCGCTGCTCTCCAGCGAGCCGAGAATCAAACGCAACAACCGCACATTATTCTCAGCACGTTCGCTATATCGGCCTGCCCAAAAGAGGTTTTCGGCGGCGCGACTCGACACCGTGCGATGCTTGCGCGCGAGATCGCCGGGTTGCATCGGCGAAGGCAACAGCGTGAAAGTGGAAATGGGCTGGCTCGACAACACCCACGTATCGACGCTGCTACCGCCGAATTGCATCGACACGGTGGCCTGCCGCTCTGCTGCGAGGCGCGTGAAGCCGCCGGGCATCACGTGCCAGCCGCCGTTGAAATCCGCAATCGCATACACCCGCAGTACCGACGGGCGACGGCCCAGCGTGCCATCTTCGTAACGCGGCGCGCACGAATACGGCAGCGGCATCTGGATGGTGAAGTTATCGGGCAACGCTTCGATTCGCTCCTGCCACGCGTCGAGCGGCTGGATGCCCTGTTCGAGACCGGGCGCGCCATCGCGCTCCACCGCCGGCCAGGTGGGCACGATGAACGCTTCATCCAGGCGGTCAAAGACGTGCTCACGGGCCGCTTCCTCGCCGCACCACCACGTCGGCACACTCGGCAGTAAGAGGTCCTCGTTGAGCAACGCCTCGGCAATACCCGGCAGGAATCCATGCAAGGCGGGCGATTCGACAAAGCCCGAGCCGGGCACGTTCGAGACAATCACGTTGCCTGCCCGCATGACCTGCAACAGACCCGGCACGCCAATTGAGGAATCCGCGCGTAGTTCGACCGGGTCGCAAAACGCGTCGTCGAGGCGCCGCAGCACCACGTGCACGCGTTCCAGACCGGCCAGCGTCTTTAGATACAGCATGTCGTCGCGCACGGTCAGGTCTTTGCCCTCGACCAACGTGACGCCCAGGTAGCGCGCCAGAAACACATGCTCGAAATAGGTTTCGCTGAAAGGCCCTGGCGTGAGCAGCGCGATATGTGGCGAGTGGTCATCCGCATCCTCACGCATCGCGGCGCGCGCCGACTGCACCAGCGTGGCGATCAGTTGCGAATAGGTTGGCGCAAGACGGCTCACGTGCAGCGCGCGGAACGCCTCGGCGAACTGGCTGGAGACGATCAAGCGATTCTCCAGCGCGTAACCGAGCCCGGACGGCGCCTCCGTGCGATGCGACATCACGGTCCAGCCGCCGTTGGGCGCACGCGCCAGATCCACCGCGACCACCTGTAAATACTGCCCCCCCGGCGGCGAAAAACCCTTCACCGGACGCAGATAACCGGGATGGCCGAACACCAGCGCCGGCGGCAATTGCCCGCGCTGCAGCAGGGTCTGCGGGCCGTACACGTCGGCGACGATCGCGTTGAGCAGCTGCGCGCGCTGCATTACACCGCGCTCGATCTCGGCCCATTCGGACTCATCGATCAGCAGAGGCAGCAGGTCGAGCGCCCACGGCCGCGGCTCGCCGTTATCCGCATAGACGTTGTAGCTGATGTCGTTATCGCGGATCTGCTGCGCGATCGAGGCCGTGTTCTGGTCGAGACGGGCAATCCCGTCTTCGCCCAGGCGCTCGAAAAACTGCCGCCACGGTTCGCGCAACGACCCGGACGAATCAAGCAACTCGTCCCAGTGTCCATCGCGGACCGGCAGCACCCGCAATAGCGACAGCGCATCCGCATGCGTCGCGGTCGGCTCGAAGGGAAAAGTCGATTGAAAGGCCAAGGTCGTACCAGGTTAATTGTTCTTCGGGGTCACCAGTAGCGCAAATCCAACGTGAACGGGAATTCCAGACCGCGTTGCGGCGCATCCACCACGAGCGGTCCAGGCGTGTGACCCATCGTGAAGAAGCGCGAACGTCGCCGGCTTTCTGCCTCGTAAGCGTTGACCGGGAAGGTCTCGTAGCTGCGACCGCCCGGATGTGCGACATGATACTGGCATCCGCCGATCGAACGCCCAGTCCATGTATCGACAAGGTCAAAAGTCAGCGGCGCATCGACGCCAATGGTCGGATGCAGCGCCGACGGCTGTGACCATGCGCGGAACCGTACCCCCGCCACGTGCTCGCTGACGCGACCGGTCGGCTGTAGCGGCACCGGCCTACCATTGACGGTCACCACGTGACGGTTGTCGTTGAGCCCCAGCGCCCGCACTTCGAGCCGCTCCACCGACGAATCGACATAGCGCACGGTGCCACCAGGCGAGCCCTCCTCGCCCATCACGTGCCACGGTTCGAGGGCGCTGCGCAGGGTCAGCGTGACACCGTTCGCCGTGGTTTCACCCACTAGCGGGAAGCGGAACTCGAAATGCGGCGCGAACCACGAACGGTCGAACGCATAACCGGCTTCGGCGAGATCGGCTAGCACGTCGTCGAAGTCCATCTGTACGAAGGTGCCGAGCATGAAACGGTCGTGCAGTTCGGTGCCCCAGCGCGTGAGACGCGTGGTGTACGGCGTCTTCCAGAAGCGCGCCACCAGCGCACGCAACAGCAGTTGCTGAGAAAGACTCATGCGGGCGTGCGGCGGCATTTCAAAGCCACGCAGTTCCAGCAGGCCAAGCCGTCCGGTGGGGCCATCGGGCGAATACAGCTTGTCGACACAGAACTCGGCGCGGTGCGTATTGCCGGTGACGTCGATCAGGATATTGCGCAGCGACCGGTCGATCATCCACGCCGGCAACTGCCCGCCTTCGCGGCCGCCGAGCAGGTCGATCTGCCGTTGCAGTTCGCGGAACGCGACTTCGAGCTCGTACACCTGGTCGTTACGCGCCTCGTCCACGCGCGGCGCCTGGCTGGTCGGCCCGATGAACAGCCCCGAGAACAGGTACGACAGCGACGGATGGTTGATCCAGTACGCCACCAGACTCGCCAGCAGATCCGGTCGACGCAGGAACGGGCTGTCGGCGGGCGTCGCGCCGCCCAGCACGAAGTGATTGCCGCCGCCGGTGCCGGTATGGCGGCCATCGGTCATGAACTTCTCGGTGCTCAGATACGTTTCGTGCGCCGACTGGTACAGATACTCGGTGTGATCGACCAGTTGATCCCAACTCGACGCCGGGTGGATGTTCACTTCAATCACGCCCGGGTCCGGCGTCACCTGCAGCATCTTGAGACGCTGATCGCGCGGCGGCGGGTAGCCCTCGATGATGACCTTCATGTCCAGTTCGGTCGCCGTCGCTTCCACTGCAGCCAGCAGGTCGAGGTAATCGTCCAGTTCGGTCAGCGGCGGCATGAACACGTGCAGCATCTTGTGGCCGCTGCCGAACGTCTCGGTCTCGACCTTCGGACCCGCGGCCCGAGCCGGATCGCGCGCCTCCACGCAAAGCGCGGTGCGGGTAATCCAGCTTGCCGATTCGCCGCGTCCGGGTACGCGCAGCGTGGACGGAGTTGCGC
>NZ_JBAURZ010000145.1:0-2263 GCF_049581445.1 Paraburkholderia sp.
CTGTCGAACCAGCCGCCGCAGCCCGCCTCCGCACCGATCAACGCGCCGAGCGGCGCAAACGGCGGCCCGCCGAGCATTCCGATCAGCGACCGCAAGGACGCGACCACCAACTACGAACTCGACAAGACCGTGCGCCATTTCCAGCAGTCGATGGGCGGCGTCAAGCGGCTGTCGGTGGCGGTGGTGGTGAATTACCTGCGCGTCGTGGACGCCAAGGGTCACGTGACGATGCAACCGCTGACGGCCGACAAGCTCACCCAGGTCAATCAGCTGGTGAAGGACGCGATGGGCTTCGACGCGCAGCGCGGCGACTCGGTGAACGTGGTCAACAGCGCCTTCACGTCGGAAGTCGACCCGAACGCGGACGTTCCATGGTGGCGCACGCCGGACATGATCGCGCTCGCCAAGCAGATCGCAACGTACATCGGTATTGGCGCAGTCGCCCTGTTCCTCTACTTCGTGATGGTCAAGCCGGCCCTGCGCCGTGCGTTCCCGCCGCCAGTGACGGCCACTGCCGCCCTGCCGTCGCCCGATGAGCCGGTGCTGCTCGACGGCATCCCGGCGGCCGAGCGTAATGGCGTGAGCGTCGTTGAAGATGGCGATTCCGAACTGATGTCGTTCGAGAGCGAGAAACACAAATTCGAGCGGAACCTGGAGTACGCACGCAACATCGCGCGCCAGGATCCGAAGATCGTAGCAACCGTCGTCAAGAACTGGGTGTCCGATGAGCGCTGAAGGCGTAGTGAAGAGCGCGCTCCTGCTGATATCAATCGGTGAGGAAGAAGCCGCACAGGTGTTCAAGTTTCTCGGCCCGCGCGAGGTCCAGAAGATCGGCGTCGCCATGGCCGCGCTGAAGAACGTGACCCGCGAACAGGTGGACGAAGTGCTGCATGAGTTCGCCCGTGAGGCCGAACAGCACACCGCGCTGTCGCTCGATTCGAGCGACTACATCCGTTCGGTGCTGACCAAGGCGCTCGGCGACGACAAGGCCGGCGCGATCATCGACCGGATTCTGCAAGGCAGCGACACGAGCGGCATCGAAGGCCTCAAGTGGATGGATTCCGCTGCGGTCGCCGAGCTGATCAAGAACGAGCACCCGCAGATCATCGCGACGATCCTCGTTCACCTGGACCGCGATCAGGCTTCCGAGATCGTCTCCTGCTTCAGCGAGCGGCTGCGCAACGACGTGCTGCTGCGGATCGCCACGCTCGACGGCATCCAGCCGGCCGCGCTGCGCGAACTGGACGACGTGCTGACGGGCCTGCTCTCAGGCAGCGACAACCTGAAGCGCAGCCCGATGGGCGGCATCCGCACGGCAGCGGAAATCCTCAACTTCATGTCGAGCAACCACGAAGAAGGCGTGATCGAGAACGTGCGCCAGTACGACGCCGAACTCGCGCAGAAGATCATCGACCAGATGTTCGTGTTCGAGAACCTGCTCGACCTGGAAGACCGCGCTATCCAGTTGCTGCTGAAGGAAGTCGAATCCGAGGCGCTGATCATCTCGCTCAAGGGCGCGCCACCCGCGCTGCGTCAGAAGTTCCTCTCGAACATGTCGCAACGGGCAGCGGAACTGCTGGCCGAAGACCTCGATGCACGCGGCCCGGTGCGCGTCTCCGAAGTGGAAACGCAGCAGCGCCGTATCCTCCAAATCGTGCGCAATCTGGCGGAAAGCGGCCAGATCGCATTAGGCGGCAAGGCGGAAGATGCATATGTCTGATCAGGATCCCACGCGCAAGGTTAGCCTCTCGGCCTATCAGCGCTGGGAGATGGCCTCGTTCGACCCGGCGCCCCCGGCGCCGCCTCCCGAACCCGAGGTTGACGAAGGCGCATTCGAAGCAGAGTTGCAGCGCCTGCGCGATGCCGCTCATGCCCAAGGCGTTGCGTCGGGTCACGTAGCCGGGCAGGCGCTGGGCTATCAGGCCGGTTACGACCAGGGCCACGCTCAAGGGTTCGCCCAGGGCCAGGCCGAAGCACGCGAAGAAGCCGCAAGACTTGCTGCTCTGGCGGAAACCTTCAAGGCCGCGCTCGAGGGCGCGCAGCACGAAATTTCGGAAACGCTGGTCGCGCTCGCGCTGGACATCGCCCAGCAGGTGGTGCGTCAGCACGTACAACACGACCCGGCTGCGCTGATTGCTGCCGCCCGCGAAGTGCTGGCCGCCGAGCCGGCGCTGATTGGCGCGCCGCACCTGATCGTGAGTCCCGCTGACCTGCCGGTCGTCGAAGCGTATCTGATGGAAGAATTGCAGGCGCGCGGCTGGTC
>NZ_JBAURZ010000146.1:0-6017 GCF_049581445.1 Paraburkholderia sp.
GTGCTGCGCTTCGGCGGCGCCTGGGCCGGGGTGGTCCTCGGCGGCGAGCGTCAACTGATTCGCCGCGCGCTTTAACGCGGCAATACGCAGCGCATCGCTTGATGGCGGTGCGGGTTGCTGGCCCAGCGCGGGCAGCAACTGTTGGGCGGCGCTATTGATCAGCACGAGCTTTTGCGCCTGATCGGTGGGGATGTAGGTGCTCAGGGTCGTCACGCGGCCCACTTCCGGCAGCTTCTTCAGACGCGCTTCGATCTGATCCGCCGCCGCCAGCGACGGCGCCAGCACATGCACATTGTTGACGGCCGCTTCAGGCGAATCGCTCAACGAGAGCAGGGTGGCCATCGACTCCGTGTGCGGGTCTTTCAGGTGCAGCGGATTGAAATCGAAGCGCAGGTGCGTGAGTAGCGGGAGCGCCCCGACCACGACCACTAGCGTGCCGATCAGCACGGGCTTGCGGTTGCGATCGAGGAAATCGTCGACCGGTGCCAACTGCTTGAAGCCTGGCGCGACGGCCTCGCCCGGCGGGTTGAGGACCTTCAGCAGCGCCGGGAACAGCGTCATGTTGGTGAAGTACGCGACGAACATGCCGACGCCCGCGATTTGCCCCAATTCCGCCACACCGCGATAGGCGGTCGGCAGGAACGAAAAGAAGCTTTCCGCGACCGCGACGGCGGCAAGCGTCAACGGTACGCCGATGGTGTGCGCCGTATTGACCAGAGCGGCTGCCAGACGGTCGTCGTGATTGCGCTCCTCGCGATACTTGACCCCGAACTGGACGCCAAAATCAATGCCGAGTCCGACAAACAACACCATGAACGCGACTGAGATCATGTTCAGCGCGCCGACCATCATCAGGCCGATGGCGGCGGTGATGGCGAGTCCGACAAACAGCGTGATCAGCACGGCGATGATCATGCGCCCGGAACGCAACGCCAGCCACAGGATCAGCAGCACAACGACGAAGGTAATCGCCCCATTGAGCGCGGCGCCGTCCTGCACCGACGCGAATTCTTCGTCCGCGAGCGGTTGTTCGCCGGTCAGGCGGATCGTCGCGCCGTACTGGGTGTCGAGGTGCAGCGACGCCGCCGTGGCGCGAATCGCCGCGGAGGCGCGAGCACCGGGTTCGAGCGCACCGTAGTTGACCACGGGTTGCACGGTGATAAACGCGCGGGCAGGGTTGGTAGCGATGTCCTTGTCGACCAGTGCACGCCACGAGAAGGCGGCCGGTTCACCGGCGAGTATGCGGTCGAGCACGGTCGCGCTTTGCGAGAGCAAGTGGCTCATGTCACCGAGCTTGACCTGGCCAAGTTGGAGCGGCAGCAACAGACTGGTGGTGAGGACGCCTGCGAGACCGGTCAGGCTCGGGTCTTTGGCGAGCGCGTTGACGAGCGGCCGGGACTGGACCAGTTGACCGGTCGTGGCCTGGACTTCATCGAGCGTGGGAAACAACAGACCATTGTGATCGAAGAACGGGCCACCTGCGGGTTCCGAGACGCTGACGAATTCCTTGGGCTGGCGTTTGAGCGCGGCGGTGAGCTGATCGGCGGCGGCGTCAGCGAACTCGGGCGCGCGCGCTTCGACGACGACCAGCACGGTTGAGCCCCGTTGCGGGAAGGCGTTGTCGATGGCATCGTCAAGGGAGGACCAGGCCCGGTCGTTCTCGACAAGACGGCTGATATCCGTGTTGATCTTGAAGTGGTGGACGACGTAGTAGCCGCTCAGGACCGCGAGGATGAGCGATAGCAGAATGACCCGCGCGGGGCGGCTGATTGACCAGGCGACGAGACGGACGATAGATGACTTCAGCATGTAGGCGAGTGGAGCCCTGTCACAGATTGCGTTTTTGGCATGAGGGCACAAGTATACCGACGTGAGGCGGCTTGGCTCAGGTTATGGGGCGTGGATGGGTGGCCAAAATCGGTATACTGGCTTTTAGCGTGGCCCGACGGGTCATCCGTTGTCATTTTTTCAGTCCTGACGAGCTTATGAAACGTTATCTGTGTGCCTTTTTCGCAGCCGCGGTGGTTTCCACTGCGGCTTTCGCGCAAGCCGCGCCTGATTCGGTGGTGAAGACCGCGGTTGAAGGCACGGTCACCGCGATGAAGGCCGATCCACAGGCTCGTAGCGGCGACATGAACAAAATCACCGAGGTGGTGATAACACATTTCGTGCCTGCAACCGACTTCCAGCGTACTACGCGCATTGCTGTGGGTAAGGCGTGGACTACGGCGACACCGGAACAGCAGAAGCAGTTGTACGAGCAGTTTCAGACGCTGCTGGTGCGGACCTACGCGGCTTCGCTGTCGCAACTGCGGGACCAGGACGTGACGTTCAAATTTGCACCGGCGAGCATGACTGCGGGCGGTAAGGATGCCGTGGTGCAGTCGCATGTGCTGAGCAACGGCGGGGATGATTCGGTCGGCTACCGGATGGAGAAGACGGACTCCGGCTGGAAGATCTATGACATCGACATGCTGGGGGCCTGGTTGATTCAGGTTTATCAGACACAGTTTGCTGACCAGCTTTCCAAGGGTGGCGTGGACGGGTTGATCAAGTTTTTGACTGAACACAATGCGCGGAGTGCGGGTTAGTTTCTGCCTGCGGCGACGGGCAGAAAAAACAAAAAGCGCTTCGATCAAAAAGACCGAAGCGCTTTCGAGTACAAATTAAATCAATAACCCGGAGAAGAACGCAGCGAGGCACCGAGCAAAAAACCTTAATGCGCCGTAGCCGCCTGCGCCTTCTTCCCCTTACCAGCCCGACCAATCTCTTCCAGTTTGATCTCAACATGCCGTGAGAATACATACTCGGCAGGCCGTTGCTTATCAAGCGGAATATCCTTGGCAAACGCGCCTTCAGTCTTAGGCCCACGCAGCGAAATCCTGAACGCCTTCAACGGATGCGCAACCGTATCCGTCACGGCCGTCGCTTCAAATCCGCAGTGCACCATGCAGTTCGCGCACTTCTCGTAGTTGCCCGTACCGTAGTTTTCCCATTTCGTCGTTTCCATCAGTTCCTTGAAGGTCTTCACATAACCTTCGCCGATCAGATAGCACGGCTTTTGCCAACCGAACACGGTACGTGCCGGGTTGCCCCACGGCGTGCATTGGTAAGTCTGATTGCCGGCCAGGAAGTCCAGGAACATCGCCGATTGACTGAATGACCAGTTCTTGCCGCCGTTGCCCCGCTTGAAGATCTCGCGGAACAGATGCTTGGTCTTGTCGCGATTCAGGAAGTGCTGCTGATCCGGCGCGCGCTCGTAGGCGTAACCCGGCGAGACGGTGATGCCGTCCACGCCCATCTCCTTGACCGTATCGAAGAACGCGGCAACGCGCTCCGGCACTGCATCGTTGAACAGCGTGCAATTGATGTTGACGCGGAAACCACGGCGCTTCGCTTCCTTGATCGCAGCAACTGCCTTGAAGTACACACCCTCTTGCGACACCGAGTGATCGTGCGCCTGCTGGTCGCCGTCCAGGTGAACCGACCACACGAAGTACGGATTCGGCTCGTAGTCGTCCATCTTCTTTTCCATCAGTAGCGCGTTCGTGCACAAGTACACGAATTTCTTGCGCGCGATGATGCCCTTCACGATCTGCGGCATTTCCTTGTGCAGAAGCGGCTCGCCGCCTGCGATCGAAACGACCGGTGCGCCGCATTCGTCGACGGCGCCCAAGCACTCTTCGAGCGACAAACGCTGATTCAGGATGGGATCCGGATAGTCGATCTTGCCGCAACCATTGCACGCGAGATTGCAGCGAAACAGCGGCTCGAGCATCAAGGCGAGTGGATAGCGCCTGTTGCGCGCCAGGTGCTGACGCATGATGTATGCGCCAACCCGGACTTTCTGGAGCAGCGGAATGGACAAGATGTCCTCCTCAAACTTCCCGTGCGGCGAGCGGCTGCGTCAGTTTTGACGGCAACTTGAATTCAACTTTCTCTTCACGGCCCGCCATCGTCGTGACCTCGACGGATCCCAGCGCGCGCAGCGCATCGATGACGTTTTCAACCATTTCTTCCGGCGCCGAAGCGCCTGCTGTGATGCCGACCGTCTGCACATTGGCAAACCACTCTGGCTTCACCTCCGAACCGTCGGCGACCAGATAGCTCGGCACGCCGGTTTCGCTGCCAATTTCGCGCAGCCGGTTCGAGTTCGAGCTATTCGTTGCACCCACCACCAGCAAGACATCCACCTGGGTGCTCAGCTCACGAACCGCTGCCTGGCGGTTTTGTGTGGCGTAGCAGATGTCGCGCGTATCCGGACCCACAATGTTCGTGAAGCGGCGCTGCAACGCGTCGATGATTCCGCGCGTGTCGTCCACCGACAGCGTGGTCTGCGTGACGTAAGCGAGCGGCGCATCGACCGGCAGGTCGAGATGCGCGACTTCGGCTTCACTTTGCACCAGCAGCACCTTGCCTGGGATCTGGCCAATCGTCCCTTCGACTTCTGGGTGCCCCGCGTGGCCGATCAGGATCAGTGTGCGTCCGGCGCCAACGTATTGCCGTCCTTGCACGTGCACCTTGGTGACGAGCGGGCAGGTCGCGTCGAGCACGTCCAGACCGCGCTGCTCAGCAGCGCGTTCAACGGTCTGAGCGACACCGTGCGCGCTGAAAATCGCCACGGCACCTTCCGGCACCTCGTCGAGCTCTTCGACAAAGCGCGCCCCTTTTTGACGCAAATTGTCGACCACGTGCCGATTGTGGACGATTTCGTGACGCACATACACGGGTGCGCCGTGTTGCTGTAACGCGCGATCGACGATTTCGATCGCCCGGACCACCCCCGCACAAAAGCCACGGGGTTGAGCAAGGATGACTCGCATAGGCTGCCGAACTCCGACTGACGCTGGTTTCGAGGAAGTCGGTAAAAACGACTTTATCGCCGCGACCATGATATTAATTGATGTGTTTAATCCGGCATAAAGCCGGCAGACCAAAACCAAACGCGCATTCTAACGCTATCGGGCCTGCTTTGCTCTGGTGCGGCCCGCCCCGCATAGGCTGGCGGCCCCTCCGGCAATATTTGCTGCGCTGCACTCGTGCAGCAGAACCCTTAAACTATATGGCCCTGCGGTTTATGCTTACAGCCGCATTACCGAATGCATTTAAGGCTTGCTGCATGGAAGCGGACTATTACGAAGACTTTCCCATTGCTAGCGGGTTCTTGCCGAAGGCGCTGCGTGCGCCTATCCGCGTAATCTACCAGGTGTCGCGCACTGCCGCTGACGTCGCAGAAGACAGCGAGCGCAGCGCGGTTGAGCGTCACGCGCGGCTGGCGGACTTTCGCGGTGGGCTCGACGCCGTGGCAAACGGTCATCTAGCGCCGGTGCATCCACTGATGTTCGGCAAACTCGCTGGCGTGGCTGCCCAGCATAAACTGCCGCTCGTGCCGTTCTACGACCTCGTGTCGGCACTGGATCAGGACATCGATACTACGCGCTACGTTGACCGCAACGCCTTGCTCGATTATTGCCGCCGTTCCGCGCATCCGGTCGGGCAGCTTCTGCTGCATCTGTTCAAGGCTGCGACGCCGGCCAATCTGGCCGATTCCGATGCGATCTGCACGGCGCTGCATCTGACTAACTTCTGGCAGGACATTGGGGCCGACTGGAAACGCGGCCGCGTCTACCTGCCGTTGACCAGCCTCGCACGCTTTCACGTCACGGAGAGGCACATCGCCGAGGGTATCGTGGATGAAGCGTGGCGCTCGCTGATGGCCCATGAAGTCGCGCGCTGCCGTGAGATGCTGGTGCGCGGCGCGCCGCTCGCACTGCGTTTGCCTGGCCGCGCAGGGCTCGTGCTGTGCGGCATCGTCCACGGCGGATTGCGGGTTCTAGAACGCATCGAAGGTGCGGGCTATGACGTATTTCGCCGCCGCCCGGCGCTCGATGCGCTCGACTGGTGTGTCGTTGGCGCGCGTGCGCTCGCCATGTGGCTGTCCCGGCGCGTCGGCGGGCGCGCTACTTCACTTGAGGGCAATGCGTAATGGAGGTGGTTCTGTTTGTTCTGTCCTGTCT
>NZ_JBAURZ010000147.1:0-2985 GCF_049581445.1 Paraburkholderia sp.
CGGCTGTCTATGAGTTCGTGAAGAACGACGATGGCAGCGAGCGTCTGGTGATCAACGCGCAGAACTGCGTGCACTGCAAGACGTGTGACATCAAGGACCCGACGCAGAACATCGTGTGGGTCACGCCCGAGGGCGGTGGTGGGCCAAACTATCCGAACATGTGACGGCATAAGTGTACGTCGCGTCTCATGATGCAAAGAGCGTCGCTTCGTGCGGCGCTTTTTTTATCCAGTCCACACCTCAACGCGCCGCCAACGCCTCCAGTCGAGCGCGCACGCTCGCCAGCACTGGAGCCCATGCGCCAATCGCCGGCTGACGGAACAGTTCGACCGAGTCGTACCACGGCGTACGCTGAGTCTCCTTGCCCCAAAACCACGCCGACACGTGGTCGATCATCAAACAGGTCGGCACGCCCAGCGCACCCGAAAGATGCGCCGGCCCGCTGTCGATCGTCACGACCAGATCCAGATTCGCGAGCAACGCCGCGACGTCGTCGAACCCTGCTTCGAACTGCCCGGTCGGATCGACGATCCGGATACTGTGAGCGCGCCACGCCTCAACCGTCGCCGCACGCCCTGGCGACAACGCAAAATAGGTAATGCCCGGCACGGTCAATATCGGCTCGAGTTGCTCGACTGGCACTGAGCGCCGCATATCCCGGTTGTGCTGCGGATTGCCGTTCCAGACCAGCCCGACTTTCGGCCCGACGGCCGCGCTCTGCGCGACTCGCGCGCGCCACAGTTCGGCGCGCTGCGGGTCGGCGCTCAGATAGGCACGGCCCCAGCCCGATGGATCGACCACGCCCAACCGCAGCGGCAAGCTCATCAAGCCACAATGGAAGTCGGGCTTCGTTTCGAGACTCGTTTCAAGCGTCATGCCTTGCGGCAACATGCGTTCGAACAGATGCCGCAGCGGCCCTTCGTGTCCGAGGATCACCCGGCCGCCCTCGCGCTGCGCCCGTTCGGCAAGCAAGGGCAGAAAACGAACCGCCCATAGACAATCGCCATGACCCTGCTCGCCGTATACGACGAGCGTCTTGCCGGCCAGCGATTCACCCTGCCAATACGCGCTAATGGGGGTCAGCGCACGGCGGCCTTCGTTCTGATCGTCAAACGCCATACGCGATTCGTAGTCCACCCAGCCGTCTGCATAACGGCCCGAGCGGATCTCAAGCTCGGACAGATCGAACAGTGCAAGGGCGTTCTGGGGCGAGAGTTCCAGCACTTGCCGCAGCAGCGCTTCCGCTTCGGCAAAGCGCGCCTGTTCCTTCACGCACAGCGCGAGCTTGTGAAGCGGCACCGGATTGCCCGGCACGACTCGCACGGCCTCACGGAGCAAACGCTCGGCTTCGCTGAAATCGTTTCGCTGTTGCACAGCGACTGCCCGCCAGACGAGTGCATTCGCGTTGGCGGCATTCTGCGCTAACAGGACCACCGTTGCTGAATCAACCAGACCCCAGTCACGCACGATGAAAGCCGTTTGTGCAATGGTGGCAAGCAGCGTCGGCTCATGCGAAGGGTCGAGTTGGTACGCGCGCACCAGCGCGGCCAGTGCCTCTCGTTGCTGATCCGATTTATGCCCAGCCGCCTGGAGCAATGTCTGTCCAAACGCGAGCCAGTCGGCTGCGTCGGCCCGCGGGTCAGCAACGCGCGCACGCAGTTGCGCCAGCGCTTCGTCGACGGCTTGGGTATCGGCAATATTGAAGTCTGTCATCTCGACACTCAAGCTGAAACAGTACGACGCGCGTCAGGGCGCGCTTGCCGCAATCTTCGGGGTCGTGACCACGACGTCGCCACATTGCGCGCGATTGCGCAAGGCATGGTCGATCAGCACCAGCGCGAGCATTGACTCGGCGATCGGCGTGGCGCGAATCCCGACACACGGATCATGACGCCCAAACGTTTCGACGACGACCGGTTGCCCTGCCTTGTCGATGGAACGACGCGGCGTGCGAATGCTCGAAGTCGGCTTGATGGCGATCGACACAGTAATGTCCTGGCCAGTGGAGATGCCCCCCAGCACACCGCCAGCGTGATTGCCAACGAAGCCTTCCGGCGTCAACTCGTCGCCGTGCACCGAGCCGCGTTGCGCGACGCTGGCGAAGCCCGCGCCGATTTCAACGCCTTTCACCGCATTGATGCCCATCATGGCGTGCGCGATGTCGGCGTCGAGGCGGTCGAACAGCGGTTCACCCAGCCCAACCGGCACGCCCGAAGCCACGACGTTAATGCGGGCGCCGATCGAATCGCCATCCTTGCGCAACGCGTCCATGTACGCTTCGAGCTGCGGAACGACCTCCGTACTCGCCGCGAAAAACGGATTTTCCCGCACATGCGACCAGTCGACGAAAGGCACGTCGATCTCGCCTAGCGTCGCCATATAGCCACGAATTTGTGTGCCAAAATGTTCGCGCAACCATTTCTTCGCCACCGCACCCGCCGCGACCGTCGGCGCTGTCAGACGGGCCGACGAGCGGCCGCCGCCGCGATAGTCGCGAATGCCAAACTTTTGCCAGTACGTGTAATCGGCATGGCCTGGGCGGAAGGTGTCGGCGATGTTGCCGTAGTCTTTGCTGCGCTGGTCGGTATTGCGGATCAGCAGCGCAATCGGGGCGCCGGTGGTGATACCTTCGAACACACCCGAGAGAATCTCGACCTTGTCTTCTTCCTGACGCTGTGTGACGTGGCGCGACGTGCCCGGCTTGCGGCGGTCGAGTTCCAGCTGGATATCGCCTTCAACCAACGCCATACCCGGCGGGCAGCCATCGATAACGCAGCCTATCGCGGGGCCGTGCGACTCGCCAAAGGTCGTGACGGTGAAAAGCGTACCAAGCGTATTGCCGGACATGAGCGTCGTCCAAAGAGATGCGGGGAGATCGTTATTATGCCAGCGCGCGAGGCGCCGAGGGCCACGCCGGGCTGGCGTTGGCCGAATGGACAAGACGGGACGGCGCGCAGCCGCCCCACCGCTGCTCGCCGTTACTTC
>NZ_JBAURZ010000148.1:0-1522 GCF_049581445.1 Paraburkholderia sp.
CTCATCAACTGGCTGCCCGCTCGGGCGCCGCTGGCAGGCAACGGCGCGTCGGCGCTCAGGGCCAGCGGCGAGACGACATCGGCCGTCGTCGCTGCGTGTACCGCATGCCCGGTCAGCAAACCCGCACCGGCTATCAACACCGCGATACCCCGTGACATCCCGTAGTAGTACTGATTTAATGTTCTGGCTTTCATCACTGCTCTCCCGAGGAAACCCCGGCGCCTCGATGCCGACGTCTCTCACGCTGCGTTCTCGCGGCGGGTCCGTCGTTGTGCGGGCCTCATCGCTCCCCGAGTTTCTTTTGCACGTCGCACGCCGCTCTCCAGGGGCAAGCAATGCATGCGAGGTGCGCGAAACGCTGTCACCGTTTCACAGATCGGTAGTGGCTCCGGCTCGCGTGAGCAATTCCTCCATCGCGCGGTTGAATCGCACGTCGCGGGCCAGATACCGCCTGTATCTTAGCGATAAGCGTGCCATTGCGCCCAAAGTCCCGTCCGGTAGGGCATCGACATGGCACATGCGGTGCGGACGAAGCGGAATTGACAGAAAACGTTTCGAAGCTGAAACGCCAGATGCGAAGAATGTTAAACGTCGCTCGTACGACGTTGCAGCGCGCGCAGTTCAACGACGGGAATGTGGCAGCGAATCCGGTGGCCGTCGCCGGCATCCTCAAACGGCGGCTCCTGCTCTTCGCAAATAGCCCCGATCTTGCGGGGGCAGCGCGTATGAAATACGCAACCGGACGGCGGCGCGGCGGGGCTCGGCAGATCGCCCGAAAGGCGAATTCGTTGCGTGCCGTTGCGCGCATCCAATGCCGGGGCCGACGATAACAGTGCCTCGGTATACGGATGGTGTGGGCCGTCGAACACCGTTGCAGCAGGCCCGATTTCCAGCAGGCGCCCCACGTAGAGCACGGCAATGCGGTCGGCCAGATAACGCACCACGTGTAGATCGTGGGAGATAAACACGTAGCTCACACCGCGTTCGCGTTGCAGGTCGGCGAGCAGATTGAGGATCGACGCCTGTACCGAGACATCCAGTGCCGAAGTCGGCTCGTCGCAGACCACTACGCGCGGCTCGCCCGCAAACGCGCGGGCAATCGCCACGCGCTGCTTGAGACCGCCCGACAATTGCCGCGTGCGTACCCCAAGATAACGATCGGGCAAGCGTACGGCGGCGATGAGTGTGGCAAGCCGTTCGTCCTGCGCCGGTCCGCGCAACGCGGCGAGGCGTGCCAGCGCGCGGCCAATCAGCCGTTTGACTGAATGCGACCGGTTGAGCGCCGAGTCCGGGTTCTGGAACACGATCTGCAGCGACTTGACCTGATGATCGTTGCGGCTCGTCACGCGCGCCGGCAACGGCGCACCGTCGAGTTCGAGAATGCTGCCAGCGTCGGGCGCGAGCAGACCGAGCATCAGCTTGGCTAGCGTGGTCTTGCCGCTGCCCGATTCGCCGACGAGGCCCAGCGTCTCGCCGCTGGCGAGATCGAGCGAGACGTCGTCGACGGCGCGCACCGTTGCGC
>NZ_JBAURZ010000149.1:0-14576 GCF_049581445.1 Paraburkholderia sp.
GGCCCTGCGCATCGCCGGGGGCGAGGTGCCGCCGCCTCTTGCGGCCGTCGCGCTGCGCGTGCTCGATCTCGCATTGCTACAGGCGGGCGCCGGCGTGAAGGGCGAGTTCGAGCAACGCCTGAAGAGCGTGATCGACGAAGTCAAACGTTCGGCGCAGCCGGTCATTCTCTTCATCGACGAAGCGCATACGATGATCGGTGCAGGTGGCGCCGAGGGGCAAAGCGACGTCGCCAACCTGTTGAAGCCCGCGCTTGCGCGTGGCGAACTGCGCACGATAGCGGCCACCACGTGGCTCGAATACAAGAAGTACTTCGAAAAGGATCCCGCGCTAGCGCGGCGTTTTCAACTGGTGCAGGTCGAAGAGCCTGACGAGCAAACCGCGGTCGCGATGCTGCGCGGCGTTGCGACCAAACTCGAGGAACACCATGGCGTCGCCGTGCTCGAGGCGGCGATCGTCGATGCCGTGAAGCTGTCGCATCGATATATATCCGGCCGTCAGTTGCCCGACAAGGCGATTGCGGTGCTCGATACCGCCTGTGCCCGTGTCGCGCTGGCGCAACACGACACGCCGCCGCAACTGGAAGCCGCACGGCATCGCGAACGCGCCCTGCATGAGGAACTGACGCGACTCAAGCGCGAACTGGTGCTCGGCGCGAACCATGCGGCGCGGCTTGCCGTGCTCGACGTCGAGCATAAACGCAACGCGTCCCTCGCCCGTGAACTGGAGGCGCGTTGGCACGACGAATCCGCTGCGGTACGTGAAATACTCAGCACCCGGGCGCGGCTTGCGACGCTCGATCAGGCGCTACGTGCAGATCCGCAGGGGCCGCTTGGCGAAGAGCTCGACGACCTGAGCGCTGAACTGGCGAGACTCGAAAGCGGCCTTGAAGCAATCCGCGACGATGATCCAATGGTGCCTGTCTGCGTCGACTCCAAGGCGGTGGCCGCGGTGATCGCCAGTTGGACCGGGATTCCGGTCGGCAAGATGCTGGCCGACGAAGTGCATGCGGTGCGCACGCTCAAGGCGCGCCTCGCGCAGCGGATCATTGGCCAGGACGCGGCGCTCGATCGCATTGCCAAACGCATCCAGGCCTATCGTGCCGGTCTCACCGATCCGTTGAAGCCGGTTGGCGTGTTTCTGCTGGTGGGGCCGACCGGCGTCGGCAAGACCGAGACGGCCTACGCGCTTGCCGATGCGTTGTACGGCGGCGAGCGCAATCTGATCGCGATCAACCTGTCCGAGTACCAGGAGGCGCATACCGTGTCGCAACTGAAGGGCGCACCACCCGGTTATGTCGGGTACGGGATGGGCGGCATGCTGACCGAGGCTGTGCGCCGCCGGCCCTACAGTGTGGTGCTGCTCGATGAGATCGAGAAAGCCCATCCCGATGTACTCGAGGCGTTCTACAACGTCTTCGACAAGGGCACGATGGAGGATGGCACCGGCCTGAGCGTCGATTTTCGCAACACGGTGATTCTCGCGACCAGCAATGTCGGTGCCGAACTGCTGCTGCACACGCCGGTCGACCTGCTGGCCACCGACGCGTTCACGCGCCGGCTGCGCGACGTGCTGCTGGAGGCATTCCGCCCGGCATTTCTGGCGCGCATGACCGAGGTGCCTTATCGCCCGCTCGACGACACGGTGCTGCGCGGGATCATCGAAAAGAAACTGGAGGAGCTAAGGACGCGATACCACGCGTTCACCGGCAAACAGTTCGATTTCGACACCGGTATCGTCGACGCCGTACTCGGGCGTTGCCGCTCGGCCGGCGCACGGGAGATCGACAACGTGCTGATGAACGAACTGGTCGGCACGCTCGCGCAGTGGGCGCTTGAATGACGCGCGCCGTTCCTCACTGAAATAACTCGCCTGACTCATCTGCTATTACATGCCCCGTCCCCTCCCGACCGACGACACCACTCGCCTCGCGATCGCCGGCGCGCCGTTTGATGCGCTCTTCCCCACTCAGTTCACCGGCCGTGAAGCCATTGGGGCGGTCGCCGAACTGAGCGTGCGCGCCACCGGTGCCACGCCGCCTGTGGCGCTCTCGGGAGTGATCGGCCAGCACGCTACGCTCTCGCTCAAGTGGGGAGACAACCCGCGCCTCATCGATGCGGTCTGTATGCGTGCGGCGCAATTGCCATCGACGGTCGACGGCAGCCACTACACGCTCGAATTGCGCTCGTGGCTTTGGCTGCTGACGCTCGCTTCGAACAACCGGATCTTCCAGGGCAAGACCACCCAACAGATCATCGAGGGCGTCTTCAGCGGCCACGGTGCAACTGACTTCTCGTTTTCGCTGACGGGCGCCTATGAGGCACGCGAGTACTGCGTGCAGTACGCCGAGACCGACTTCGCCTTCGTTAGCCGGCTGTGCGAAGAGGAAGGCTGGTTCTATTTCTTCCAGCACGAGAACGGCAAACACACACTGGTCGTAGCCGACCATACCGATGCCTTTGCAGCGCTGCCGGGCGCGACAACACTCGCCTACACACCCGGCCACACCGGTGAGCGTGAAGCCGGCCAGATTCTCTATTGCGAACTGGTCGAGCAAAGCGTGACCGGCGTGTTTGCCAGTTCGGACTACGCGTATCTGACGCCAGCGTCGCAACTTTTTTCCCAAGCTGAGGCCGCCTCCGATGGTCCCAAGGTCTACGAATACCCGGGCCGATATCAGACCAGCGCGGCGGCGGCATCGATCACCAAGCGCCGCATCGACGACTTGCGCAGTGGCGCACGCCGGCTGGTTGGCGAAAGCGATTGCCGCGGGTTGCTGCCGGGGTACAAGTTCACGCTGTCCGGACACGAGTCGGATGACGCCAATATTCAGTGGGTCGTGGCGAGCGTTGTGCATGATGCGAGCCACGATACCTACCGCAACCGCTTCGAGGCGTTCCCCGCGACCATCGAATACCGGCCGGCGCGCACCACACCGCGCCCCGTCATGCCGACCCAGACGGCGACCGTCGTCGGCAAGGCAGGCGAGGAGCTCTGGACGGATCAGTATGGACGCGTCAAGGTACAGTTCCATTGGGATCGGGACGGGAAGAACGACGAGAACAGTTCGTGCTGGGTCCGTGTCGCGCAGCCTTGGGCGAGCAAACGGTTCGGCATGCAATTCATGCCGCGCATCGGCGACGAGGTCGTGATCACTTTCGTCGATGCCGATCCGGATCGCCCGCTCATTACAGGCAGCGTCTACAACGGCGCAAACCAGCCTCCCTATACGCTGCCCGACAACCAGACACAGTCCGGCATCAAGACGAGCAGTTCGAAAGGCAACGCAGGCTTCAACGAACTGCGTTTCGAAGACAAGCAGGACAACGAAGAAGTGTTCATGCAGGCGCAAAAGGACCTGAACGTCAAGGTGCTGAACGACGCCGCCTGGACCATCGGCCATGACGAAACGCGCACCATCCAGCATGCGCGTACGCATACGGTGAAAGACGGCGACGATACGCTGGTGCTGGAGAGCGGCAATCGGAGCGCAACCGTGAAGACCGGCAATGAAACCGTCGACGTCGCCGGAACCCGTACGGTCAAGGCAGGCGGCGACGAAACGCGCAGCGTTGGCGGCAACCTTGCGCATACCGTGACCGGCAACTTTACGCTGAGCGTGGACGGCAATCTGACCATCAAGGTGGGCGGCACGCTGACGCTGCAAAGCACCGGGAACCTCACCGCCAGGACCGACGGCTCGATGAGCCATCAAGCCGCGGTCTCGTTGACCAATCAGGCTGGCACGTCCTTGACAAACAAATCGGACGGCACACTATCGAATGAGGCGCAAAGCGTGTCGAACAAGGGCTCCCTCGAACAGACGGTCGACGGTGGCGGCATGCTGACTGTCAAGGGCGGCATCGTCAAGATCAATTGAGCCAGATATGAATAAACCTCAAGACGTGAGCGTAATGCGCGACGGCTCCGGTATCGAAGGCACGATGGTGGACGGCGCGCTGCACGGCGACGCGCGCATCTACTCGAACGGCGTGATGCTGGCCATTCTGCGCTATGTGCATGGTCGCCTCGGCGGTCCTGCCACCCTGCTCTATCCAGACGGCACGCCTTCCGCGCGACTCAACTACGCCGACGACAAGCTCGATGGTAAAGCTGTGTATTACGCGCAGGACGGCTCGGTGCAACGTGAGGCGCACTATGCGCGCGGCCTGCTGCACGGCGACAGCAAAACCTACCTGCCCGATGGCCGCTTGCTCGAACACGCACGATACCGGCAGGGCAAGCTGCATGGACTTCTGGAGCGCTTTCACAGCAATGGTGAACTCGCCGAGCGGCAGTTATACAGCGCAGGCAAGCCCGTGCAACCGGGCGAGCGCTATGCTCTTGATGGCCGCCCACTCGATGCCGAGGGCAAGCCGCTGTCGCGTTGGCGCCTCTGGTGGCGCACGTTGCCCGGTACGTCGCCCGCGCCTCAATGAGCCGTCACGGCACCAGCGTGCTGGTCTGTCCAGGCTGCGTCACCTTGATGACGCCACCCCACGCACAAACCAGCGTGCCTTGCGCGTCGAGCGCGGGTGCCGGGCCGATTAGCGCGGTTGGTGCGCCACCCGGAATCCATGGCGCGGGGGTGGCCGGCACGCACGGCATCGGCGTAAATACGCCCAGCGCTGCCGAAGTGGCGGCAATTACGGTGGGGTTCGCCGTACTCTGGCACATTCCGAACGGCGTGATATTGACGATTGGAATGGAATCGAGCAGCGTGGCTGCCGGCACGCCGCCCACCAGTGTGCGGTTTGCCGGCAACACGTTCAGCACGCCGGGGGCAGCGCCGAACGAGCATTGCAGCGTGCCGCCTGCGCATACCTGTAAGCTCGCCATAAAACCTCGCTGATACCGAACCGGTTACGCAACGGACTGTTTGCAAAAGCTTACCAGTATCCGCAAGGTGGCGGACCCGTTGAGGCAATCCGAGCATCGCGTTCGAAGCGGCATCGCGCTTATCGGCCGGCGGACAGTCCCAGGAAAACGCATGGCTTTCGCATCAGCGCACTGCCCCATCCGCTTAAGAATTAGAGCAGTGTCAAATTTTTAACGCCCTCTCTGGTACCCGGTGGACGAGTGGCACGGTCAGTCCCGTCTGTCAAGCCGTGCGCCATCCCATCGAAGCGTTCGTGGCGAAAATGCACACCAGATTCGTGCCCCAAATACGCCCGCAAACGATTGCTTATATTCTGTGCACCTCTTTCTCCGAGGCGCTTCGTATGCGGCAGGAATGGCTTGAATATTTCCGGCAACTTAGCTGGAACGCTCCGATAATTTTGGCGTTAGCGTCAGCGGCAATCGGATCTATCGTAACGCTGGCGTGGATTTCGGCGCGGGATGCCCGGGAACGCCGACGTCAGCGACGCGATACCGCATTTGAACTGGCGTTATCTCTGGAAAGCTACGCTCGAACCTGTCGGACAATGATGCATAAGGCCGTTTGGGCGGCAGCGAGGCCGGTCGGCTCTACGACTCACGAGGCCAGCAGGGGCGTGTCCGTCCCCGCCTTTGTGTTTCCAGACAAGCTGCAGTGGCAAGTACTGACCCGCCGGGTTATCTCCGAACTGCGCGAGTACCCGGCTACAGTGCACGCGGCTCGAGAGTACGTAGAGGCATTTCGGGAGTTTGGCGATCCGATCGATCTTTACGGTCAGGTCGAATATGAATGTGCGAAGGCCGCGATGTCAGCATTGGCGCTGGCTAGAGCCACGCGCCGCCGGCACAGTGCCGCGAAGTGGAATCCAGGTGACAAAGATTCAGCCTTGGAGCGCGAACTGTCCGACTTCATCGTGACCGCTGAAGAAAAGCGCAGGGCATCACTCGAGCGCCGGATCGAATCCACGCCTGGTCGGCGAGTCGACGCACAGCCGTTCACACAACCCCTCAGCGCCTGAAACCAGGGTGAGAGAAAGGCAAGATCAATTTTTCAGGCGTTTCTCGACCCTCAGCATATTGTGGATACTCGCGAAAGGTTGACGACCGCGTCCAGCGGCATCCATGCCTTTCGCCATGAAGACAAGTCGGCGGACATCGCCGACATTCACGGCACAACGTCGGCGAGACTCTGAAAGATCGACTTGCCTTGCATTCGTCCGTCTGCCGGCAGCGAATGTCAGTTGTACTACGCACGCGTGCGTGCTCTGGACCCTGAAGCGTCCTTCGGGTCACCATGTTGGCAACGACCTCTTTCCAACTGCCAACGGTTAGTCGGACCGCTCCGGCCGACGAGTGCTACCTATCGTCTGTCCTCTCGGAAACAAACACGTTTCGACATTCCGCACTCGATATAGCCAATCCGCCGAGATGAACGGCGCCAAAGGCCGTCATCGCCAATAAGCGACGTTGATCCGATCGTGCGTTGCACAATGAATTTCCCCGATCCCGCAGACTTTATTGCCCCTGACCAGCGGTCCCCCGCGTCCCGCACACTTTGTTGTGCCCCCAAGCGTCCCCACATTTTTATTTGACAAACTATCTTTAGATATATATCTTAAGACACATCTTAAGACTCAATGGAGCACACAGATGCGTCACTCACATCACTCACGTCGTCACCCGGACTTCGACCGCAGGTCTTCGGACGACCGTTTCTCCTTGCACGCGCTTTGGCATGCGCTAGAGCGCCATCATTCCCGTGGCGATGGCCGCGGCCGTCATCATGACCGCTTCTCGCAGCGCGAAATGGACATGGACGCCTTCATGGCAGAAGCTCGCCAAAGCGGCCGGGATGGCTTCGTTGCCCAAGACCAAATGCGCGGCGCGGCCTACCCGGACCGCTTCTCCCTGCACGCTCTCTGGCATGCAATTGGCCGCCACCATCATCGCGGCGGCGAGGGCGGCGGACGTTTCCAGGGGGGGCCTGGCGGCTTCGGCGGCGGCGAGGGCGATGGCTTTCCGCGTGGCCGCAAGTTCACCTCGGACGATCTGCAACTGCTGTTGCTGGCCCTCCTCGACGCCCAGCCAAGCCACGGCTACGAGTTGATCAAGGCGCTGGAAACACGCTCGAACGGTTTCTACAGCCCGAGCCCGGGCATGGTCTATCCGGCCCTGACCTACCTCGAAGAACTCGGTTACGTAACCGTGCAACTCGAAGGCAATCGCAAGCGTTACGAACTGGCTGAACCGGGCCGCACGCACCTCGCCAGCAACCGCGAACGGGTTGAACTGATGCTCGCCAAGCTCACGCATATTGCGCGCAAGATGGATTCGGTGCGCCGCGCGTTTGCCGGCGAAGAAGCGCTGGATCCGAGCGAAGGGGGCTGGCTGCCCGAACTCATCGAAGCGCGCCGCGGACTCAAGCGTGCGCTGCTGCGGCGAGACAACGCGCCGGCGGCCGAACAGCGCCGCATCGCCGCGATCCTCGCGCGTGCCACCGCAGAAATCGAAGGCACAGGCGACGCCAAAGGCGACGGAGAAAACACCTCAGGTGGCGACGCGATTTAAGCCCACAAGGCTGATATCCGCGGCGCTACCCCATCAAACTGGAGAGAACACTCATGCAAGACAGGCCCGATCTCGCGGTTACCCGCGTCCGTCATCCGCTGAAGTTCCGTCTGCTGCAAGTCGCGCGCATCCAGCCGCTAACGCCGCATCTGACCCGTGTCACCTTTACCGGCGAGGATCTGGACGATTTCGTCTCCGCGTCGTTCGACGATCACATCAAGGTTTTCTTCCCCGCCCCTGGCGAGGATAAACCGGTTGTGCCGAGCGCAGGACCGAATGGTTCCGTGTTCCCGGAGGACCAACCCAGGCCCGTAGCACGCGATTTCACGCCGCGCCGCTACGACCGTGAATCTCGCGAACTCGATATCGAATTCGCCATGCACGAAGCAGGTCCCGCCGCGACATGGGCGGCCCAGGCCACGGTGGGCCAGTATCTTGGCGTCGGCGGTCCGCGTGGCTCGCTGGTGATCCCGACCGGCTTCGACTGGCATCTGCTGATCGGCGACGAAACCGCCTTGCCGGCCATCGCGCGCCGTCTCGCGGAACTGCCGCCTGGCGCACGCGCAGCGGCGGTTCTCGAAGTCGCCGATCCGTCTGGGCGCATCGAATTCGACACAGCCGCTGAATTGCATGTGGTCTGGTGCTATCGCAGCGAATCGCCCTATCGCGGCGACGCCTTGTTGCGAGCCGTACGCGATACGTACCTGCCCGAGGGCGTGGGATACGTCTGGGCCGCTGGCGAAGCTGCCTCGATGCGCGCCGTGCGCTATCACCTGTCCACCGAGCGCGGTGTCGACAAATCGCGCATCCGCGCAGCCGCCTACTGGAAGCAGGGCGCCGTTGCGGTCCACGAAAATCTCGACGACTGAAGCCGCGCGGCGTTGGCCGTCCGTTGCCGAGCGCCGCTCGCGCAATGCCGCAGCGGCCTCGCCTTTTCTCAAGGATTTTGCCGATGTATGCCATTAGCACCACGCACGAACGCCGTCTTTTATGGCTGCTCGCGCTGACGCAATTCACCATCATCATGGACTTCATGGTCATGATGCCGTTGGGTCCGCAGATCATGCACGCCTTCAACATCGCGCCGGCCGCATTTGCCACGGCGGTGTCGGCGTATTCGTGGTGCTCCGGCCTGTCGGGACTGTTTGCCGCGACGTATATCGACCGGTTCGACCGCCGCAAGCTGTTACTCGTCATCTATGCGCTCTTCGCGCTATCCAATCTGGCCTGTGCGCTCGCCAGCAGCTACCCGCTGCTGCTTGCCGCTCGTGCGTTCGCCGGCATCACTGGCGGCGTGCTTGGCTCGGTGATCATGGCTATCGTCGGCGATGTCATCCCTGTGAAGCGGCGTGGCGCGGCGACCGGCATCATCATGACCGCGTTTTCGCTGGCAGCGATCGCCGGCGTACCGGCCGGTGTGATGCTCGGCGCGCATTTCACGTGGGCTGCGCCGTTCATGCTGCTGGTGGTGCTGTCCGTGCTGGTGTGGGTTGCCGGGTTTCGCGTCGTGCCATCGCTGGGCGAGCATCTGAGCAAGAGGCCGCGTCCGCTAGGCGAGGTGCTGCCCGAACTGGGGCGTCTGCTCAGCAATCCGCGCCATATGAAGGCGTTCGCGCTGACCTTCACAATGATGGTCGCGCAGATGCTGGTGATCCCGTTTATCTCGCCGATGCTGGTGGCCAACCATGGCGTACCGCCGGCGCAGTTGTCGTGGATGTATATGGCGGGCGGAGCGGCAACCCTGTTCACCTCGCGTGCCATCGGGCGCCTCGCCGACCGCTACGGCAAGCACTACATGTTCCGCGTGATGGCGGTGCTATCCGCGCTGCCGGTGCTGTTTGTCACGCACATGCCGACGCTGCCGTTCGCGGCGGTGGTCCTGTTTTTCCCGTTCTTTATGGTGGCGATGTCCGGACGCATGGTGCCGATGCAAGCCCTGCTCACTACCGTGCCTGAGGCAAGCCGGCGCGGCGCGTTCCTCAGCGCCAATAGTGCGCTGCAGGCGCTGGGTATGGGATGCGGCGCCTGGCTAGGCGGCCTGATGTTGAGCAATACCGCGGATGGGCAGATCGCCGGTTATGGCACGGTGGGCTGGGTGGCGGTGGCGTTGACCATGGTCGCCGTGGCTTGGGTCAGCCGGGTCAAAGAGGCCTCGGATCACTCGCCCGCAGCAGCAAGCAGCGTTGGTCCGGAGCCGCTCGGCGAGGCTTGACGACACCTGCTACTCCTGGCGCGTCGCACCCCACTGCGGCGCGCGCTTTTCAAGGAACGCGCTGACGCCTTCGCGCCGAACTGCGCTATCGAACAGATCAACGAAGCTCTGTACGCGCGCTGGCAACTCCTGTGAAAGGTTCACTTCCCGCCCGATCCCGACAACTCCGGAAAGTCCTCCTCCCAATACTCCCCAGGCAAGCGTGCCGGTTCTGCCTCCCGCTCCATTTCACGCCGCCGCAATTCGACACGCCGAATCTTGCCGGAGATGGTCTTGGGCAGATCGCTGAATTGCAGCCGTCTGATCCGCTTGTACGGCGCCAGTTTTTCGCGCGAGAACTGGAACACGCTGCGCGCAAGGTCTGGGCTGGCTTCGTAACCGTGGCGCACCGTGACAAAGGCCTTCGGCACGCAAAGCCGCAGTGCGTCCGCGCTTGGCACCACAGCCGCTTCGCCAATCGCCTCGTGCTCGATCAGCACGCTTTCGAGTTCGAACGGGCTCAGCCGATAGTCCGACGACTTGAACACGTCATCTGAGCGGCCCACGTACACGTAAGCGCCGTCGTCGCGGCGCAGCGCCACATCGGAAGTGTGGTAGTAGCCGTTGCGCATCGCCTGCACGGTGGCGTTAGCGTTGTTCGCATAGCCCGTCATCAGTCCGACCGGCCGCTGCGCCAGAGGCAGTGCAATTTCACCTTCGCTCACCGGCTGATCGTCCGCGTCTACGAGTTCGATCCGGTAGCCCGGCAAGGGTCGTCCCATCGAACCCGGCACTACCGTTTGCCCCGGCGAATTGCCGATCTGGCAGGTGGTCTCGGTTTGCCCATAGCCATCGCGGATCGTCACGCCCCACGCGTGCCGCACGCGTTCGATAATCTCCGGATTCAGCGGCTCCCCAGCCCCGACTATCTCCCGCAACTTCACGGGATAGTCCGCAAGCGGCTCCTGCACCAGCATCCGCCACACGGTGGGCGGTGCGCAGAGTGTCGTGACATTGCAGCGCACCAGCACATCAAGCGTCTCACGCGGCACAAAGCGCGCGAAGTTGAAAACGAACACGCAGGCTTGCGCATTCCATGGCGCGTAGAAGCAGCTCCACGCGTGCTTCGCCCAACCGGGCGAGCTGATGTTCCAATGGATGTCGCCGGGCTGCAAACCGATCCAGTACATCGTCGACAGATGGCCGACCGGATAGCTCTGATGTGTATGCTCGACGAGTTTGGGCTTCGATGTGGTGCCCGAGGTGAAGTACAGCAAAAGCGGATCGCTGGCGCGGGTCGGGCCGTCCGGCATGAAGTGCGGCGCCGCGTCGTAGCCGGCGGCGAGATCGATCCAGCCGTCGCGCGGCGCACCCACCGAGATGCGCGTGAGCGGCATATCCAGCGCGTCGAATTTGGCTGTTTCAGCGCTGTCCACCACGACAAAGCGCGCCTCGCCGATCTGCACGCGGTCGCGCACGTCGTCAGCGGAGCACTGGATCGTCGCAGGCAGCACGAGCGCGCCGAGTTTCATCGCCGCGAGCATCACGTCCCACAGTTCGACCCGATTGGGCAGCATCAGCAACACGCGGTCGCCGCGTCCGATTCCCACACTGCGCAGGAAATTCGCCATCCGCGCCGAGCGCTCGGACATCTGCGCATACGAGTACTTCACGCCAGGGCTCGCCGGGTCGTCCACGATCCACAGCGCCGGCTCGTGGTTGCCTTGCGCAATGACGTCGAAGTAGTCGAGCGCCCAGTTGAATTCATCGAGCACCGGCCAGGCGAACTCGCGATAGGCGCGCTCATAGTCGGTTCGATGGCGCCACAACAGGTCGCGTGCATCGAAAAAGCTCTTCGCTGAAGGGGGCCGCTCGATCATCGTTGTCTCCAGTGTCGTGTGGCGCGGATGCGCTCTATTGGCGGTTCATTCTGCACTCAAATGTTGCGTGCAATCACCATTCTTTGTATTTCGCTGGTCCCCTCGTAGATTTGCGTGATGCGGGCATCGCGGTAGTGGCGCTCCACCGCATAATCTTCCAGATAGCCATAGCCGCCGTGAATCTGGATCGCATTCGAGCAGATTTCCTCGGCGATTTCAGACGCGAAAAGCTTGGCTTGCGACGCCTCGGAAAGACACGGCTTGCCCGCGCTGCGCAACCGCGCGGCATGATGCACAAGCAGGCGCGCGGCGTTCAGGCGGGTCGTCATATCGGCCAGCATGTTGGCGACGCTCTGATGGTCCTTGATCGCCTTGCCGAACTGGATCCGCTCATTGGCATACTGGCGCGCCGCATCGAAGGCCGCCCGGGCGATGCCGACTGCTTGCGCTGCAATGCCGATGCGACCGCCTTCGAGGTTCGACAAAGCAATACGCAACCCTTCGCCTGGCTCACCCAGCAGATTGGCTTCGGGCACGGCGCAATCGTCGAGTGAAATCGGACAGGTGTCCGATGCCCGGATGCCGAGCTTGTGTTCGGGCCGTCCCACGTTAAAACCCGGTGTGTCGGTGGGGACGATAAAGGCTGACAGGCCGCGCTTGCCGAGGTCGGGATCCGTGACCGCGAACACGATAGCAAGGTTGGCGCGCGCACCATTGGTCACGAACTGCTTGCTGCCGTTGAGCATCCACTGGCCGTCGCGCAAGACCGCGCGGGTGCGCAGGTTGTTCGCTTCCGAGCCGGCCTGTGGCTCGGTCAGGCAGAACGCGCCGATGCTGCGCCCAGTGGCGAGATCCTGCAGATAGCGCTCTTTCTGGGCCGTGGTGCCGAAGTTCAGGATCGGCCCGCAGCCGACCGAGTTGTGCACGCTCATCAAGGTCGCGCAGGAGGCGCAGGCCGCCGCGACTTCTTCCACCGCGAGCGCGTAGGCTACATAGTCGGTGTACGAGCCGCCCCATTCCGACGGCACGACCATGCCAAGCAAGCCCAGTTCGCCCATCTGCTTGACAACGTGGTCCGGCAGATGCGCGTCGCGGTCCCATTGCGCCGCGAACGGCGCCAGGCAATCGGCAGCGAAATCGCGTGCCGCGTCGCGGATCATGCGTTGGTCGTCGGTGTAGAAATCGTCCATGAGTGCGCTTGCGTCTCCGTATGTCCTGATTATTGCGGCGAATTTGTCCAGCACGGGAGTTTGATCACCCTGCGGAATCGCTGGCCCTCGCCCCGAGCGGAGCGCGCCGTTTGAACGCAGTGTAGGCAACCCGCTGGACAGCTTCGATGCTCTGTCCGATCATTCTGCATGAGCGCATTTGCCATATCCAGGGCACCGCCTCTCACTCCAGGCCGAAATCCATGAATTGTGCGCCCAAAAACCCAAAGCGAAATGAGCGCGTTTGCCAGATCACGGTGTACTTCTGTTTCCAACCAGGCTTTCCCGGCGCTTACCCATGCCTCTAAAAAACGATAAAGGGACCATCTCGGTTAGTCTTGTCGAAGAGACGTTAGCGCTTGCGCGCGCTCGCGGGCTGGACGTTCTACCGCTCGTCGAAGCGGCCGGCATTGCCCCGGCAATGCTCGCCGCGCCGAAGAGCCGCGTCTCGTCGGCACAATACGGCGCGCTATGGGCTGGCATCGCACGCGCGCTCGACGACGAGTTTTTTGGCCAGGACTCACATCCGATGCGCTGCGGCAGCTTTATCGCCATGACCCAGACGGCGTTGACGGCCCGCAACGGCGCTCAGGCTATCGCCCGCGCACTCGGTTTCATGCGCCTCGTCCTCGACGATCTCAGCGCACAACTCACCTCGGAGCCGGAGCACGTACGCATCACCTTTACGCATCGTAACGGCACGCCGCAGCCGACGATGTTCGCTTACGCAACCTATTTCATCCTCGTGTATGGCCTGGTTTGCTGGCTGGTGGGACGCCGCATTCCCCTGCTGTCGGCCAGTTTCAGCTGTGACGAGCCACCCGCGGCGCACGAGTACCGGCTGATGTTCTGCGATGTCATGTACTTCGGCCAGGACGCCTCGTATGTGGATCTGTCGCCCGAGTTTCTTGCCTTGCCGGTGATCCAGACCACGCAGTCCATCAAGCCGTTTCTACGCGACGCGCCCGGCAGCTTCGTCGTCAAGTACCGCAATCCTGGGTCGCTGGCCGCACGCGTTCGCAAGACACTGCGCGCGCTGCCGATGGCCGGCTGGCCCGCCGCGGATCAGATGGCCTTGCGCCTGAACGTCGCCGAGGCGACCATGCGACGCCATCTCAAGCAGGAGGGCCATACGTATCAGTCGATCAAGGACGATCTGCGACGTGACATCGCAATCGGTGAACTGCAGGGTAGCGGGCGCAGCATCGCGGACATTGCCACGCGCGTCGGCTTCGCGGAACCGAGTGCATTTCACCGGGCCTTTCGCAAATGGACTGGCATGCGGCCCACCGACTATCGCGTGGCGCGCGCCTCGCTCACGCGCTCCGCAGAATCGGACTAAGCTGTAAGGGTCAGGCCAGTCTTTTCCGGTCCACGCCGCGCGATACCTGTCGATGCGGCGCGTCGGCCGCCAGCGATGAGAACGCACCCGTTTCTCCCGTCCCGGCAGTCTGGTCCGCGCCGCCCGATTCACATCGGCGGTTTGGCGGTCCGGTTCCTGTGCGGCGTTGCCGCGCTTGGATTCCTGCTGGCGCTCGTTAGCGCCCTTCCCCTTGCATACGCAACGACCGCCAGCGTGCGCCCGGTCATCGTGATCCCGGTCAACGGAGCGATCGGTCCCGCGAGCGCCGACTTCATCGTGCGCAATTTGCAGCGTGCCGCGCAGGATCGCGCCCAGCTCGCGGTGCTGCAACTGGATACCCCCGGCGGGCTCGACACCTCGATGCGGCAGATCATCAAGGCAATTCTCGCGTCACCGGTGCCGGTGGCCGCTTACGTGAGCCCGAGCGGCGCCCGCGCCGCCAGCGCCGGCACCTATATCGTCTATGCAAGCCATATCGCCGCCATGGCGC
>NZ_JBAURZ010000150.1:0-3171 GCF_049581445.1 Paraburkholderia sp.
CGACACGACCACCGGCGCGGCGATGTTGAGCTGGTGCGCGGTGCGCAACACGCGCGCGCCGTCGGCGGCATAGGGGAAGACGATCAATACGTCGGGCTTCGCGTCACGCAGGTTTGTCAGCTGTGGCGAAAGGTCAGTGGCATTCACATCGTAGGTCTGCTGTGCAACGACAGTGATGCCCACTTTCTTGAGGGCCGCTGTTGTCGCGCGCGCACCGTCGGTACCGAACGGCAGCGAGTTGTTGATGATCGCGGGTCGTTTAAATCCTTGCCTGGCTAGCAGATCTGCGATCGCAGCGGCGTCCTGTCGGTTCGCCGGACCGAAGCGGAAGTGATACGGCGCAGGCGGATCCGTCAGCGAGTCCGTGCCCGCAGACAGGATGAAATAGGGAATCTTGTCTTCCGTCGCAATGGGGATCATCGCTGCCGCCGGGGCCGACGGGTTCCCACCGATGATCAGCAACGCCTTGTCGTCTTCAGCGCAGCGCGACGCAAAGGTCGCCGTCAATTGCGGATCGGTCTTGCCGTCGTACGCCACAAGCTGGATCTTGTGGCCGCCAATGCCGCCTGCGGAATTGGCTTCATCAATCGCCATCTGCACTGCCTGATAACCCTGAGTGCCGGTATCTGCCGCAGCGCCGCTACGATCGTCGACGGAACAGATCACGATGGGATCGGCAGCGTACGCGGGCACAGCCCCCGCAAGCGTGAGCACCGCGAAGGACGTGAGTCCTGCCACTTTTGTCCGCCGGGTTCTCGCTTCCAGCCACTTAACGGGTAGTGCGTTGCTCACGGATGTCTCCTCGCGATAGGAATCGAATTTCGTCTGTTGCGCTTCAACAGCGACTTTTTGTCATTGGATGAACCTTTGGCTTTATCATAGGGGTGTTGAAATTCCGGTGTCAAGGAAACGTGGGTCGGGGTTTAACCTTGGTACCACGTACGCGCATACGTTCCCGAATGTACAAAAGAGGTGGACATGAATGATTGCTGCAACACCATGCACGGCGTCCAACTGGCCAGCGCTGGGAACGTCAGGCTCGCGAGCTTGCCTCGGCCTGTGGCCGGTGCCAATGAAGTGCTGCTGCGCGTCCTCGCGGCCGGTTTATGTCAGACGGATCTGCATATCCGCAGCGCGTCCGATTCGCGTACGCCGGATGGGACAACACTTGGACATGAGATTGCCGGGGTCGTCGAACAATGCGGCAATGGCGTGACTCGGTGGCGTCGAGGTGATCGCGTGGTCGTTCATCCTTGCTGGTCTTGCGGCATCTGCAGCGCCTGTTTGTCAGGGCGGCAGAACGCCTGCCGGCGCACCGCCAGCAGGCTCGCGCCGCCGCACACGCCGGGCGTCACCAGGAACGGCGGAATGGCCGACTACGTTAGCGTGCCTGAGCAATCGCTGGTTGCGATCGGCGACCTCGATCCCGCCATCGCCGCCACGTTGACCGACGCGGCGCTCACGTCCTATCACGCGATCAGAACCTGTGCGGAATTGCTTCATCCGGGCTCGACGACGGTCATCATCGGGCTTGGCGGGCTTGGCAATCTGGCGGCGCAGATTCTGCGCGCGACCACTGCGACCCGCATCGTGGCGGCCGATGTCTCGCCGCAGGCTATCGACGCCGCCCGACCCTGGGTCGACGTAAGCATGCGCGCGGATGCGGGCGATTTCGTCGACGCGATTCTCGAGACGACCGATGGATTCGGCGCCGACGTCGTACTCGACTTCGTTGGCAGCGATGCGACGCTTCGCCAGGCGGCGGCAATAGTCGGGCGCTACGGGGCAATTCGTGTGGTCGGCCTGTCAGGCGGCACCTATCCGTTTGTGGCGCGCTCAGCCGGCAACGCGCTACCGCGCGGCGTGTCGATCATGTGCCCTTATGGCGGCACTTACGGCGACCTCACCGCGGTGATCGCGCTGGCCCAGCGCGGCAAGATCCAGCCGCTCGTGACGCGCTTCGCGCTGCGCGACGCGATGCGCGCCTTCGATGCCTTGCAGGCCGGACAGATTCGCGGCCGCGCCGTGCTGATTCCGGATGGCGACGCCGCGACCGGAACCTGAACGCGCGGCAGCGGCGCATCATGCGGTCTGCGCTGCCGCTGCGATTGTTTGTCCGATCATCATGTCGGCCACTTTCTCGGCGGCCATCATGGTCGGGAAGTTGAGATTGCCGCTAGGGATATGCGGAAAGATCGATGCGTCGACGACGCGCAAAGCCTGTACGCCGCGCACCCGCGCCTCGTGGTCGGTCACGGCGAGTGGATCGTCGTCGGCGCCCATCCGGCAGGTGCACGACGGATGCCAGACCCCTACGCTCGCGGTACGCACGAAACTGCGCAACGCCTTTTCATCGCCGAGCAGTTCGGCAAGCGTGGCGCCGCCAGCGACCACCCGCGTCATGAGGAGATGCCGCAGTGGCGCAGGTCCGTCGAGCAGTGCCGCCAGCACGTCGGTAATCGTCTTGTTGCGGCGGCTCAGCAGCGCGACCTGCCTGACCTTCTCGCTGTAGCTCGCCGGGAACGGATCAGCCGTTACCTGCTGCACCGCCGCCAGCGCCTGCACGGCCGCCATGCGCCGGAACCCGTCCGCCAGCCGATCGAGGTCGCGCTCGTCGGCCATGAAATTGAAGTCCACCGCGGGTGCCACGCGCCAGTCCGCCGAAGTCAGCCTGACTTCCCCCGCGTTCGAAAACGGCTTGTTGACATACATCAGCAGCGTGCCGATCCGCTCACCGACGGCATGCCACGAAGTCTTGCTGACCACCGACACGAACATGTCACCCGCCGGTGCGCCGCCGAGCTGCGACGAATAGCGCCATCCCAACAGGATATGCCGCCGCGTCGCGTCATTCACACGTGCGCCTTTGCGGATGAACGACGCAAGCGCGATGGACGGATGCTCCATCAGATGCTGTCCCACGCCGTTCGACTCCGCGACTACGTCAATCCCGTGCTCGCGCAGATGCGCAGCGGGGCCGACGCCTGAGCGCATAAGAATTGCCGGCGACTGCAGCGCACCCGCACACAAAATGACCTCGCCCGCCCGCACCTCGGACGGACGGTCCGGCGCATCAATACGGATCCCGCAGCAGCGGGTACCGTCAAACAGCAGGCCGGCCACTTCGGTCTCAGTCCAGATCGTCAGATTCGGCCTGCGCCGTGTCTCGGC